>NZ_JBHVPN010000001.1:0-255005 GCF_042887255.1 Gottfriedia sp. NPDC057948 | reverse complement strand
TACCTAAAAATGCTAAATGCTGTAAATTACTTCCTCATAAAGGGTTCATGAGGTACTAAAAAAGCTAAATACTGTAAATAACTTCCTCATAAAGGGTTACTGAGTATGTAGGGGCCATCATATTGACGATTTATCAATAATGCTACAATTGTACTCAAATAAAATCAGTTAGTTCCACAAAAAAAGGCGCCCATAAGTCAGTTCCCCTGACTTATAAGGCAGCCTCTTTTAAACTGACTAATTACAATTGATCCATATAAACCGTTTTGACTTGTGTATAAAAATCTATTGCCGTCTTACCTTGTTCGCGGGATCCTGTGCTTGAACTTTTGCAGCCGCCAAAAGGTACTTGTGGTTCTGAACCTGCTGTTTCATTATTTACATGTACAAGACCAACTTCAATGTCTTCAACAAAACGCTGTGCGATTGTAAAATTGTTTGTACAAATCGCTGCACTTAAACCATATTCAGTATCATTAGCCATCTCTACTGCTTCCTCATAGTTTTTCACTTTAAAAAGCGCTACTACAGGCCCGAATATTTCTTCTCTGGCAATACGAGCATCCGGGGAGACATCTTCAAAGATTGTAGGTTGAACATAGAAACCATTTTTTAGTTCTTGATCAGCAGGAATTTCTCCACCGCATAATAGAGTTGCCTCGTCCTTTCCAGCTTCAATCATGGCTAGCACACCATCAAGTTGTGATTGAGAAACAGTTGGACCGACAAATGTATCGTCATGAAGTGGATTTCCAACTTTTAATGTTTTTGTCCGTTCTACAAGTCGGTCACGGAATGCTTCATAAATTGCTTCTTCCACAATGACCCTACTCGTTGCTGTACACTTTTGACCAGTAGATTTGAAAGCACCGCTCACGGCAATTTCAACTGCCTTTTCTATATCTGCATCAGCAAGGACGATTAGTGGATTCTTCCCACCTAATTCCATTTGTACTTTCTTTCCTTTTGCTGAAGCCTTTTGCTGAATCTGATTTCCAACCTGATTAGATCCTGTAAATGAGATTGCTTTAATATAAGGATGTTCTACCAATTCTGTTCCAACGACAGAACCTCTACCAAATACACAGTTTACAACGCCTGGTGGAATACCAGCCTCATCAAGCGCTTTTATCACATGATAAACAGATTTTGGAGTCAAATCCGCTGGTTTAATCACTACCGTATTTCCGTAAACTAATGCAGGAGCCATTTTCCATACAGGAATTGCAATAGGAAAATTCCAAGGCGTAATCAATCCAATTGGCCCAATTGGCGTTCGAGTTGTATATAAAAATGTATTTGTATTACCAGAAGGAATCACTTCTCCGACTGGCTGTCTTGCTTCTCCTGCAAAATATTCAAGGATACTGATCGCACGCTGTGTTTCTCCAATACCCTCAGCAAGTGTTTTCCCTACTTCTAGTGTTAAATCACGTCCTACTTCATGAACCTTTGTTTTTAATAAATCCGCAGCTTTTTGAAGGTATGCAGCTCGTTGTTGGTATGAAAGTTTCTTCCATGATAAAAATGCCGTTTTAGCTGCAATAATAGCTTGTCGTGTATCCTCTTCTGTACTTGAAGGAAATTCTCCTAATGACTCTCCATTATGAGGACTGTAATTTTCCCGATATTCACCCAATGTAGGCTGTTTCCATTGACCATTAATATAGTTTGCATAACGCATATCGTTTCCCCCAATTAGATTTTTTCATTAATTATTTACTATAGGATAAATTCATTTTTGACTTATCTTGACCAGCAGATAAAATCTTCGGGTTTGTTACAACTTCGATAATAGATGGACGTCCCGATGATAATGCCCTCTTAAGTGCCGGAGCAAAATCAGTATTTTTTTCGACCTTCTGACCGTATGCTCCAAATAAACTCGCAAGCTCTGCAAAGTTTGGGTTAGAAAGCTCCGTGCCGATTACTCGATCTGGAAAATGCTTTTCTTGATGTGTTCGAATTGTTCCATACATATTGTTGTTTATCACAATCGAAATGACAGGAATGTTGTAACGTACGGCTGTTTCGATTTCCTGAAGCGTCATCATGAAGCCCCCATCTCCTGAGAAGGAAACAACTGTTTTATGCGGCTGTGCGAGTTTTGCACCAATAGCAGCCGGCAGCCCATACCCCATCGCTCCAGATGTTGGTCCGACATATGTATTTTCATGCTCAAAGCGATAATATCGAGAAAGCCACCCAAAGAAATTTCCTGCATCATTCGTAATAATCGTATCTTTTGGAAGATGCGAGACGATATCATACATAAAACCATCCAGATCTACAAATTCATCCGTATAATCTTCTTTCGTCTTTGAAAAGTTCATGTATTCGTTATGAAGCTTTTCTACTCGCATTACATCTGAATTTAATGGCGTAGATAAAGCAATTGATAATGCTTCTGCTAAAAAGGATTTCACATCAGCTGTAACTGCCAAAGAAGGAGCATAAACTTTTCCAAATACATCTTCTGAAATATCAATGTGAATTAGTTTACCTTTTCCTGAAAGCAATGAATAATCTTGCGTTCCTACTTGGGAAAACCTTGTACCTAGAGCGATCACTAGGTCTGCATTGTCTATTGATTCAAGTAAATTCTTTGGTGTTCCAAAGCCAAGCCAGCCTGCATAACATGGATGTGAATTTGGAAACGCATCGAAACGACGGAATGCAGTAACAACAGGGATTTGTACTGTTTCAGCAAATTTAACTAATAAAGGAACAGCTTGTGAACGAATGACTCCACCACCAGCTATAAGAATCGGCCGTTTGGCATTTTGAATCATTTCGACTACTTGCTGAACGCTCTCTTTATGTGGACGAGCCGGCTGAGACTGATAGACTGGGATTTCTACCATTTCGGCTGTATCTTCTAGCATGTCATGAGGTAATGCTACTAACACAGGACCAGGACGACCTGAACGAGCAATATGAAATGCACGATGTAGAAGCTCTGGAATTCGTTCAACTCGGTCAATCTCTACTGTCCATTTGCATAAATGGCTAAACATCCCTACAAGATTGACCTCTTGAAATGCTTCCTTTTCTTTAAAAGGACGCTCAACTTGTCCAATAAGTGCAACTAACGGGGTGGAATCTTGGCTAGCAGTATGAATTCCAATCGCCAAATTTGAAGCTCCAACACCACGAGTTGCCATACAAACACCTACTTCACCTGATGCTTTTGCATAGCCCTCCGCCATAAATGACGCTCCACCTTCATGTCGAGCTGAAATCAAGCTAATTTCTGGATGTTCATATAATGCATCCATAACTCCTAGATAACTCTCACCGGGTACACAAAAAACCTTACTAACCCCTTCTTTTGCCATAACATTGACTACTGCTTTTCCACCGCTAATTTTCATCACAAAACACTCCCTTCTCCTATGCAATTACATTGAAACACTAACTAGCAATCTATTTTCTTCTCATATTTTTTATTAAGATTTAACAGTTTCTACGTTAACCTCTTCGAATGGCCAAGCTGGAAGCATTTTTCTTAAAACTTTATCTTCCCTATAACCTAGGTCATATTCAGCCTGCATAATTGTATGAACCTCTCTCGTTCCTTCATAAATGACTGGTGCTTTTGAATTTCTTAAATAACGTTCTACTGGAAACTCATTTGAAAATCCATATGCCCCATGAATTTGTACAGCATCATTAGCTGCTTCATTTGCTGCATTACAAGAAATCCATTTGGCTAGTGATGTTTCCCTAGTGTTGCGTTTTCCATTATTTTTTAACCAGCCAGCTTTATAGACTAGTAGACGGGAGATTTCAAGATTTGAAGACATTTTAGCAATCATTTGTTGCACTAATTGATGTTTCCCGATTTCTTTACCAAAGGTTTTTCGCTCATGACAATATTTTACGCTTGCTTCAAGTGATGCCTGAATTAATCCACAAGCACCAGCTGCAACTGTAAACCTTCCATTATCAAGCGCTGCCATTGCAATTTTAAACCCTTCACCTTCGAATCCTAATAGGTTCTCAGCTGGTACTCTGACATCATCTAAAAATACTTCTCCAGTGTTTCCAGCTCTAATTCCCATTTTTCCTTTAATTGCTTTTGTAGTAACCCCTTCAAAAGTACGTTCTACGATAAAGCAAGAAATTCCGTGGTGCTTTAAGTCATGATTTGTTTTTGCAAAGATTAAGAAATGATCAGCTACATCACATAAAGAGATCCATGTTTTTGATCCGTTTAAGATATAACTATCACCATCTTTTACTGCTGTTGTCGACATTGCTACTACATCAGATCCTGCATTTGGCTCTGTTAACCCAAATGCACCAATTTTCTTCCCTCGCGCTTGAGGAACGAGATACTTTTTCTTTTGTTCTTCAGTTCCCCACTGTAATAATGTCATGCTATTTAATCCCGTATGTACTGAAACAGCCGTACGGAAAGCTGTATCTCCACGCTCTAGTTCCTCACATACGATTGCTAAAGTATTATAGTCCATTCCAACTCCACCATATTGTTCTGGAATACAAACACCCATTAGTTCCAACTCGGAAAGTCGTTTTAATATATTTACTTCAAAATGTCCTTTTTCATCCCACTCCTTAATAAATGGTATAATTTCACGATCTACAAATGATCTAACTACCTTCCTCACACTTTTTTGTTCTTCTGTTAATGAAAAATTCATTTTAACTCCTCCTCAAATTGTATTATTTCGTTTCATTTCCTTTATTTCTAATTGAGAATAACCAAGTTTACTCATCACTTCTTCAGTATGTTCTCCATGTAATGGAGGATGTCTTACTACTTCAACTGGTGTTTTTGATAATTTTAATGGTGAACCAACTAACTTCAGATCATTTATGAATGGATGCTTTACTTCTAGCACCATATCCCTTGAACTAGCTTGGTCAGACTGTAGGGCTTCACTTACGTTATAAATCGGTCCATTTGGAATACCAATTTTATCTAAAAGAACTTTCCACTCATTTTTACTTTTAGTTTTGATTTTATTTGAGATTATTTCCTCAATTTGTTTTCGATACTGCAATCGACTAGCATTTTTCCTATATAATTCATCTAATAAAATCGGTTCTTCAATTAGTAAAGCAAATCGATTAAATTGATGATCATTACCAACTGCGATCACCATCTCACCATCACTTGCTGAAAAAACTTGATATGGAACAATATTAGGATGATAATTTCCTAATCGCTCAGGTATAACGCCACTACATAAATAATTACTTGCCACATTTACTAATGCAGCCAATTGCGAGTCAAATAGTGAGATATCAATTTCTTGTCCTTCCCCTGTACGATTACGATGCTGTAATGAAGCAAGAATTCCAATACATGTAAATAAGCCAGTTAATACGTCTGAAATAGCAACTCCCACTTTTGTTGGCTCGCCATCCTTCTCTCCGGTAATGCTCATTAAACCAGACATCGCCTGAATGATATAATCATATCCAGGAAGTGACGAATTAGGTCCTTTGCTACCAAATCCACTAATTGATGCAAGAATAATATCATCTTTCATCTCTTTCATTTCTTCATAGGAAAATCCTAGTTTTGCTAAAGTTCCAGGTTTAAAGTTCTGGACAACAACATCAGCTTCAGAAATAAGGTTTTTTAAAACCTCTTTCCCCTTATCATCCTTCAAATTTAAAGTAATCCCTTGCTTGTTTCGATTAGCACATAAATAATATGCACTTTCTCCTTCTACAAAAGGAGGCCCCCATCCTCGTGTTTCATCCCCACCACTAATACTTTCAATTTTGATTACCTCGGCCCCAAGATCCCCAAGGATCATCGTACAAAAGGGACCCGCTAGTACTCTTGTTAAATCAATAATTTTGATACCATGTAATGCCCCCGGCAATTTGATCACCTCTTCATTGATTTTCTTTCGTATTTTCTAACTTCCACTGGGCAATTAAAATGGTTACCAATGTATTTTTGTTATTGCATGTATATAGAAAATTTAAGGTAAATTAGCCCTCCATTTTCGTTATACTTTTCATAATGCAAAACCCATGCCAACTTCAAAATTCCTATTATTATTAAATGTAGGCTGTAGTTAAGGATCTAATTAGTGAAAAATGAAATTAAAATCCACTCAAAACCGTCATTTTTAACTCATTCAAAAAATTTGTTACGAGTGAATCTATTAAACTAGTTCATACATAAAAGGGGCTGTCGAAATAGCCTATAAATGTAAAAAGCCCACAAAGAAATTTTTATTCTTTGTGGGCTTTAGTATTTTTAACTTATTTTAACACTCAATCAAATCTCTAACTGTAGGCTCAAAAAGTTCGCAAGCAATATCTCTTTGATATCGTTTTTGTTTTTTAGCTTCTGTAAATAAATTAAAGGTATTCTTTCTGCTTAATCTTTCAATATCATCGATAACTGTCTGAGGTTCAGGTTTCACTAATCCAAAAATAACGGCGTCATAAAATCTAATTGCACCTAAGTTCGCTACAAAATCATTCACCACATCGATACCTCTTTGTTTGATGATCTGATCCCCCTCAGCCGAGATTGGAATATTTGCAGCCTCTACAATTAAACTTGCCTTTACTTTACTAGCATTTGATACATTAATTACATCCTCTAAAGCTGCCGGAATCAAGATGTCACAATCTACATCAAGCCATTCAGTGTTGCTTCTTACCGAATAGTTCGATTCAAAAAACTCTCGATTCATTTCTCCATGTGTGTTTTTGTGGTCAATTAACTTCTGTACATCTAACCCCTCTTCACACGTTACTAGGAGATTTGCATCGGAAATGCCGACAACTTTATAGCCTAACTGTGATAATTTCAACGCACAACTTGCTCCTACACAACCAAATCCTTGAATAACTACTTTCGCTACTTTATTTTCACCTTTAAATTTCCATGCTTCATCTGCGCAAAAAGCAACACCGTAGCCTGTTACAGCATCATTTAGAAGGAAACAATCTATTTTAGAAGCTAGCAGATTATTAAAATCTTTTATTCCATTTTGAACACTTACATCTTCCTTCATCGATTTTGTTAAAGGTATTCCTACATTAAATTCATCAAATACTCTTAATACATCCTCATACTTCGTACCTAAATCACTTCCTAAAGATACGCCTGCTTCTACATATGGCATCATCGCAATCAAAAACCTTCTTAATACGTCATACGCATCAGGGGCTTTATAATCATAAGCAATACCAGCTTTACATCCACCTGTAGTAACACTTTCTGAAGCCATATATTTATAAGCCATTGCCTCTGCCAAACGTTCAACTTCTTCCCTTGTCACTGTTGGATGCATTCTTGTCCCACCACCAGCATACCCTTTGACAAAGTTATGTACCACTAACCACCCTTGTGCATCTGTTTCACTATCATTCCACTCTACAACTAGGTAAGGTTTTTTCATACTATAGCCTCCTTAAAGATTATCTTTTTTAATAGATTTCTTGTGTCAGAATCTTAAGTTGTATGTAAACTGATTAAATAGTCGGCTGTGTCGGCACTTCTCCATGTTCGTTCTTAATGCCAATCTTACCTTTATTTTTCCCATGGCGTAAAAAGTAATAAAGATAGCTTACACCCATGAAGCCTAAACCACCTATTAAGGAAGAACGTTGAGTAGGATCAAAAGCCATAAATACGATGGAAATTCCACATAAAACTAGACATAGAATAGGAATTAATGGAAACAGTGGAACTTTGTACTTTAATTCCTTAACATTTCCACCGTTTTTAATAAATTGTCTTCTAAAATTATATTGCGACAAGGCAATTGCCATCCAACTGAATGTACCAGCTAGTCCAGTTACAGACAGCAGAACGACAAAAACTGTTTGTGCAGATACTACACTTGTAAGTAATGATACTAGTGCAAAAAGAAGACTAAACAATACTGCATTAAACGGAACACCACGAGAATTTACTTTCCCTAAAGCTTTAGGTGCCATCCCACTTTGTGAAAGAGACCATAGCATGCGGGAACATACATATAATCCCGAATTACCTACAGATAGCAACGCCGTTAAAATAACTAGATTCATAATATCAGCTGCATACGGAATACCAACATTATCAAATACAGCAACAAATGGACTTTCTACTACCCCTGCATGCCTCCATGGAATCAAAGCCGCTAATACTAAAATGGCTAACACATAAAAAATCAGGACACGAAAAATGATACTACGAATTGCTTTAGGAAGAGTCTTTTCTGGTGTTTCACTTTCACCAGCTGCAATTCCAACAACTTCTGCCCCTTGAAATGCAAATACTACTGCCATCATAGTTGAAAATATAGCTGAAAACCCATGTGGGAAAAGCCCACCATCTTTTGTAAAATTAGTAAACAAAGGTGCCGAACTACCTTTATGACCGAACCCAAATATGGTTGCTGCTCCAATCAGTATAAAAGCTATAACTGCAAATACTTTAATTCCCGCAAACCAGAACTCCGCCTCTGCGTAACCTTTTACACTAAGAATGTTTAAACCCAACAAAAGTACGATAAACACAAGGCACCAAATCCAAACTGGTACATGTGGAAACCACCTTTGCATCAATATTCCGGCCGCTGTGAATTCTAAACCAACCGTTGTTGCCCAACTAAGCCAATACATCCAGCCAATCGTAAATCCGGTACCAGGTCCAATATACTTCGTAGCATAAGTCTTAAATGAACCTGTAACTGGCATTGTAATCGATAGTTCACCTAAACAAACCATCACAAGATACATCACCAATCCACCGAATAAATACGCAACAACCGCTCCCCCTGGACCAGCTTGATTAATCGTTAAACCTGAACCTAAAAATAAACCTGTACCGATTACTCCTCCAAGTGAAATCATAAACAAATGCCGACTTTTCATGGAACGTTGTAACTGACCTTTTTCATTAGTAGAATCCATAAATGCCCCACCTTTATTTTAGAATATTCAGAAAAAATAAAACAAATAATATCTCTAAAAGATCACCGCAGAAACTAAACAAAGTAATAATTAAGCCTACTCAACATGCGTTCTTAAATAGTGAAACTAAATAAGAAATTAAAATCTTCTAAAAACACCTCCTATTGCTGCCCATCTAATTCGGAAATAACTTTCTCCTCTTCACACTATTCTTAAGCAAAAGTCATGCCAACAAAAAAACACGAATAAACCAACCTATTAGCCATTCTTTAAATCTAAAAACAACTTATTTATTTTAAATTCTACTCAATTCATTTATTTTAGACTCAATTGCATTTTTTAAAAAGAGGCTTTTCTCATTGAGATCATTTTTATTTGCATAAATAATCAATCTTAAATTCTATCCAATTAGTACATCAGGATTGCAGAATATTTTTTTAAAAAATTTAGTTACGGGAAAATTTAATGCTTCCGATTTTGGAAAATGGTACATTGAATTGCAAAAAATGGAAAATTATAATATGAAACAGATCACTTGAGGAATATTGCTTTTTAAATTTTAAAAATACAAAAAAGCCAAGATATTGGAGAAAAAATGTGAAAAAGAAATTTTTTATTTCATTTCTTATTGTAAGTATGCTTTTAGGAGGTTGCTCTAACTATAAAGAATTAAATCAAATATCGATTGTGGTTGCAATGGGAATTGATTACTTCCCGAAAGAAAGAAAATATCATGTAATCACTCAAATTTTTAATCCTAGTGCAATTGCAACTGCAACACAATCAGGGTCTCAAGGTACTCCGGTTATTGCGTTAGATGATAAAGGTAGAACTATTACTGAAGCTGTACGAAATGTGTCTAAGAAAGGATCTCGACAAAATATTTATTCTCATGTTGCACTTGTCATAGTAGGAGAAACATTAGCAAAAGAAAAATCACTAAATTATATTTTCGATGTATTTGAAAGGGATTCTAAAATTCGTGTAAATATTCCAGTGATTATTGCAAGAAATAAAAGCGTTGATGAAATAATGAATAACATAGCAGCACTTGATAAAATATCTGCTAAATCAATTGTAGGTAAAATTAAAAATACATCAGCCCTTTTAGGTGAAAATCAAGAAACATTAATGCGTGAGGCAATTTCTGCAATTTCTAGTAGTGGTAGGGAACCAGTAATAAATGGCGTGAGCTTAGAAAATGAAAGTGAAACATCACAAACACTTGAAAATGCTAATAAAGTCAATTCTAGTTATGATCGGATAAATGGCACAGGGATTTTTAGAGATGGAAAATTAGTTGGTTGGTTAGATGGACCACCGGCACAATCTATACAAATTATTGATAATCTGATCAACGAAATGAATGTAGAAATACCATGTAATACAAAAGAATATGATTCGATGGAGCTTTCACGGGTAAAATCAAAGACGGAAATTAAAATAAAAGATAATATTCCAATAATAAATATAAAAATTAAATCAATTGGCCATATTGACGAGGTATTATGTAATGCCAATTTTGATAAAGCAATAACCCTTAATAAATACGAAAAAACCGCTGAAAATGTTATAAAACAATCAATAGAAAAAGGAATATCTGAAGTAAAAAAACTCGGTGGAGATGCATTTGGATTTGGTGAAAAATTATACATGGTTAATCCAAAAATTTTTAAAAAATATGAAGGAAATTGGAATGATACATTTAAAAAAGCAAAAGTTACAGTAAGTGTTGACGTTAAAATTAATAATGTCGGAATGAGAAGGAGACCTTATCCATATTAGGAGACCAGATACTGTATGAATAGAAAATTAAAAATTAGAAATCAAAGTATCTTTTGGAAATGAGTGGATAATATTGGAAAGATTAAAAAATCATCTTCACCAGATAAAAGAATCAAGAAAAAGATAGATTATTTAACAGATTCTTTAAATTAAATTTCTTATTCCTTTTATTAAAAATAAAAACCCCATTTGGAAGCTACAAAAGCCCCCAGCACTATTCGGTTCGGGGGCTTTTAAATGTAATGCAATATATTGAAATCAATATTGAAAAAGATCGAATACTTAAGTAACTTCGTCGTAAAGTAGTATATTTGATTGTTATGACGAGGTTTTACTAGTATATCTCTACTAGTCATCACGAACATAGTGTCACACTTAGAATTATTTCTTATAATCAAGAAATTTGTAGATATTTCCCGGGAATTTGTAAAAATTTGATGTTAAATAAAATCTAATATTTAAAAGCATTATTTTAAGCTGAAACAAACTTATATCAGCAATTAAAAAGATTTTTGAAATAAGTGCAATCTGTATCAGCCTGCGATACGTACTAAAAAGCCGATACATCCTAGTGGAAGTATCGACCTGAAAGTACATATTAAAGTATTCAGTTTCAAAAGTTTTAATCAAATTTCACAAGATTAGCATAAAAAGATTTTAATAGTTCCTTTATTTTCTAAATAAAGAGAAAAGCCATCCCCATTTATCTTTAGGCTTTTGGATCACAACTTCTAAACGTTTATTAAAGTTATCCTGTGATCGCCATTCTGTTCTCTGTTCTTCTCGCATGTTTTGTATTTCTTCTTGTAAAAAATCAATTTTTTGTTTTTCATGTTCCAGTAATGTCTCGTATTGGATTTTTTGTTGTTTGGCTAATTCTTCGATTTTGGTATAAGTTTTTTTGGATGAATTTCCAATATTTGCACTTATATCATGATGATCTTGTTGAAGCCTGGAAACCGCCGTTTTAAGTTCTGTCATATCATTTTTCATTTGAACATTCATTTCACGTGCAGCTGCGAGTTCACTGACTAAAAACCTTAAAAACTCTTTTAATTGATTTGGGTCATGTGGTAAATTTTCATATGTATCAGATATGGCAATTTGTGTTTCATCGTAACCTTCTAATCTTTCTTTTTGTTGAAAAACGAGGTCTTTTGCAGTATCTTCCAGGGGCTTTTCTGAATCGCGTAACGCTATAAGCACTCTAATATCAGATTGAACAAAGATACGTCGATCGCCATCTTTCAAGAACTCATATCCATTGCGCTCTAAGATTTGACCATACTTTCGAACAGTAGGTGTTGCAATACCCAGTTCTTCTGCTACTTCCTTGGAAGAAAAAGCTCGTTCATTCGGTTGTATATCACTTCGCATAACGGACCTCCTTTTTAACAAATATGAAGGATTTTCCGGCATATTGCAACATATATCACTGTAATATGAAAAAACAAGTGATGATGTCCTACTTCAAAAGTTTTGAGTGAAGTGCTCTTACATAAGCATTTTCTAATATAAATATTGAGTTAGAAACGGCAAAAATTACAGCTTGTACAGTTGATTTATGAATTATTCTACAAGTAAGTCTTAGAAAAGCAATATGAACGATATATATACTAACTCATACGTTATAATCTAGAGATATTGATAGTGAAATTACCTAAAAAATCCCCTCTTCACACTTAAGGAAAATAGGGGATCAACTCATTTTACTATAATTAACATTAATTAGAGCCTAAAGCACCAACTACCGGATGTGGAACATAAGGCTCTTCCAAATACGCAACTTCTTCAGTTGTTAAATTAACCGATAATGCACCAACTGAATCTTCTAGATGTGAAATTTTAGTAGCCCCAATAATTGGCGCTGATACTGGCTCTTTCTGCAGTAACCAGGCAAGAGCTATGTTTGATTTTGTTACTCCATGTTTTTCAGCAATCTCTGCAACACGCTCCACAACAAGTCGATCCGTATTTTCAGTTGCACCGTATTTAGATTTTTGAGTTTCATCAGTTTCAGATCTTAGCGTCGTATTTGACCAATCACGTGTCAATCTTCCTGACGCGAGTGGACTATACGGAATGACGCCAATATTTTCTTCCTTACAAAGTGGCAGCATCTCCCTTTCCTCTTCACGGTATATGAGGTTCAGATGGTTTTGCATCGAGACAAATTTGGTCCATCCATTTTTCTCTGCAACATGTAGAGACTTCAGAAACTGCCATGCGTACATAGCGGAAGCACCGATATATCTTACCTTACCAGCCTTCACTAAATCATGAAGTGACTCCATTGTTTCTTCGATTGGTGTGTTATAATCCCAACGATGGATTTGATATAAATCCACATAATCTGTTCCGAGGCGTTTAAGACTTTTATCAATTTCACTCATAATATGCTTTCTGGAAAGTCCTGAACCGTTAGGACCTTTGTGCATAGGGAAATATACCTTCGTAGCAAGTACTATTCCATCCCGATTGGCATAATCTTTTAAAGCTCTTCCAACAAATTCTTCACTAGTACCATCTGAATAGACATTCGCCGTATCAAAAAAGTTGATACCTAAGTCTAGTGCCTTTTTAATGATTGTACGGCTACTCTCCTCATCGATTACCCATGGATGGATCCAACGTTTAGCATCACCAAATCCCATACAACCAAGGCAAAGTCTAGATATTTCTAATCCTGTATTTCCAAGTTTTGTGTATTCCATTTTTATATCCTCACTTTCAGAAATATGTAATCTATTAATCTAAAATAACTATACTTGGACTACATCACTAAAATTATGATTGATAATCTCTACTAATTTAAATTCCCTGTTCTCATACTCAAATTTTAGGATGCAACAATTTCCAATTCGATCTTGTTGTGTAATAGAGCTTTTATGTTCCCAATGCCTCATAAAATTTCGCAATGCTGCTCCATGAGAAACAGCTAATACCACTTCATTATCCTCTTCCATTATTTTTTGACATGTAGTAGCCATTCTTTGTTGCAGTTCTTTTTGATCTTCTCCACCAAACTTAACAAAAAAGTCACCATACGGTAACGGTGGATTTAAATCTTCACTCTCACCTTCGAACGTTCCGAAATTCCATTCTTTTAAGCCTTTTAATCTTGTATACGACAATTCTGTCACGATCTCTAGCGTATCACTCGCTCTTTCTGATGTAGAACAATAGGCATGATCGAAAATAATATTTTGTTCTTTAAAATACAATGCAGCGGCCTCTGCTTGTTTAATTCCTAATTCTGTTAGAGGTGAATCACACGAGCCTTGAATTTTCCTTCTACTATTAAATAGTGTTTGTCCATGTCTCATTAGATACAAAGTCTTTTTCATTCGTATCCCCCTTTTCTAATCTAAAAAATAAGTTTCGGGTAACAGGTTTTGTTTCAAAATTAGAGATTAACTTACAATCTAATATTATATTTTTAATCGTTAGCATATTCCTCTTAAATGAATGCCTTTTACTCTTAATTTCAAGTAAAAGATTTGAAAAAATATTGAAAAACAAAAAAATTTGAACATAAAAAGGCCCAAACCCTTGTTATACTTCGGTTTGAACCTTTTTTAATTTCAAAGCGATAATTGCAAATTAAGACGCTGCTGTTGTACTATATTTTTCTTCCAAAGTCTTCTTTAAGAATAAAGCTACTTCAAGCATTCCGAATTTCCCAGCTTTTTCTTCTGCATCTGAGTTATAGTTGGTATTTGTATTGATATCGTAAGTATAAATTTCACCTTCAGCATTTCGGATAAATTCGATTCCGGCAACTTGAATACTATTTTTAACTAGAACTTCTTTATATTTCTCTAAAATTTCGTCGTCAAAACCTTCAACAATTTGGAACTTAGGCTTCTCTTCTACTTCTTCTCCTACCGGACAGAATAAATCACCAATTTGGCATGCATCCGCTGGGCATAGTTCAAACCCTTCCGAAGTATCTACTTTAACAGCATAAACAAAGTTTCCGCCAACAAACTCGCAACGAGTGATGTAGTTTTCAGGTGATTTGATGTATTCTTGAATCAGTGTAATACCATCGACCGGTTCTTCAAAAGTCGGTCCTTCGACATAAGCTTTTAAAGCATCAACACTCTGGAATAACTGGACACCTAGCCCTTTACCTGCACGATTATGCTTCGTAATAAATGACTGTCCTTCAAAGCTACTAGCTGCTTTAAGAATGTTTTCTTTACCAACAGCTGCAATCGTTTTTGGCGTTTTAACACCATATTTGTTTAACTCTAAATATTGTAAAACCTTACTAACTTCTAGCTTCAAGGCATTCGTTCCATTTAACACCGTACGACCATGTGCTTCAAGCCAAGCTAATACTTGCCCAGTAAATTCAGCTGCAAAACGATGATCACGTGTATGAGAAGAAGCACTCATTCTGCTATAAAAGATCCCTTCTGGTGGTTCTGATGATAAATCTACCGTACCTTCGTCTAGATGCCATTCCTCATAAGGAACTCCAAGCTCCTCTAATCTTTTTGTTAAATGCACAGTCCACTCACTATTTTCATGAATTACATATACTTTACTCATCTTTAAATCCCCTTTCTAGCTTTTTATTAAACTACGTTTTTGTTCTACTAATGGCATAACTTGCTTTGAAAATCGTTCCATTTCTTCTAGTTGAGGTGAAAATTGTAATAATAATAAGTCTAAGCCAGCTTCTTCATATTGTAAAATTCGGTCTGCAATTAACTCTGGTGTTCCTACTAGATTTGCTCTAAGACCACGATTTGAAACTGAGTAATCTTGTAATTGTATTTGTTGTTCTAATTGTGATTTTGTCGTGAAGTCTTTAAAACCAGCATAACCGCTTGAATCTTTCACTGTTGTAATTTTTTCAAGCTCAGCCAAAGCCTCTTCTTCTGTATCTCTACAAATAACATAAGCAGCCATACCGAAAGAACTTAAAGGTGCATTGCCAGTTTGTTCACGGCGTACTTTCATATCTGTTACTTTCTGATTAATTTCTTCAACTGTTCCACCGTGCATCACATAAGCGTCACATTTTTCAACAATTGTTTGCTTACCTTTTTCACTTTCACCACCTGCATAAAGAATCGGGTTTGGTCTTTGTACAGGTTTTGGAGCAAGTTTCGTATCTTTTAAGTCGTAAAATTTTCCTGAATAATTGAACGTTTCTTCTGTCCATAAGCCTTTTAGGACATCAATAAACTCCTCTGTACGGGCATAGCGTTCATCATGTTCTGTAAAAATACCGCCATATTGACGAGCTTCTTCTGCCCACCATGCAGAAACGACGTTTAGCGTAAAACGGCCGTTACTGATTTGATCGATATTAGCAGCCATTTTTGCTGTTACTGCAGGATTATGAAAACCTGGACGAATCGCGGTCATAATTTCGATTTTTTCCGTTACTGCAGCAAGTGCCGCTGCTGTTGACCAAGCTTCAAGTGAATCATGCTCTGGACCTTTAATATCGTTTAAATATAATTCAGCAATTAAAGTAGTCGAATATCCCCATCTTTCAGCTGATTGAATGACCTCTTTAGCATATTCAAATGTTGGTGGCATGCTTTCGTCATCTACATTACGTAACCATCCTCCAAAAATCGGTAACCAAAAACCATATTTCATTTCTATTCTCTCCTTCACCCTCTAAATTGTCTAGTTTTCGCATTGGTTAAGTTGGGTTTAGTTTTATGAAATTCGTCTCAAAATCAAGATACTACGAGTAATGTCAACCTCCAATGTAAATCATTACGAATACAAAAAGCCTCTTTCATTCAGAAAGAGGCATCGGAAACAAATGTTTTCGACTTATCTATCAGAATGATTTCATTCTGCAGGAAGTGGCACCGTTCCTAAATAAGGAGGTTGCCGGACGTCATAGGGCCTGATCCCTCGGTCACTCTCGATAAGTTTGAATTATGTAATTTCTTTAAGTGAATCATAAATCCTAGTAAACAGATTGTCAATACGGGGAATTAAACATTTTTATTAAGATAGCGCTTTCTTCGATGTATTTATTAGAAAAAATAAAATTTTACAATTATTCATTGCCATTAAATCGAAGTTAATACATCGTACCAGTTCCCTTTAGTTTCACTTCTGTTTTTACTCGAAATTTAAGTTTCGGATAAATTTCTTTCCACTTATTTATTTCTTTTTTTGTCACTCCGTATTTTGCTTGATAGTTTAACCCAAGTCCAAGTGGATCAACATTTAATTCCTGTAGACGTTCTAGAAATTTTTTTGTTCTTGAGCTCATAATGATTGATGCTTTTTTCTCATACTCTTTCAATTCTCTATCTTGATGTAGTGTCTTTTTAGATTCCTCAATGAATCCTTTTACTTTTATATGAACGTCTAGATATGGCTTTTTATTTTTAGGCATAACAATTTTCATGTCAGTTTTCGTATTTTCAGCACTTATGTAAAATTGATTTTTTCCTTTTCCAACACTAATTAATGTTGTTACTTTGGTATTTAAGAGCTCATTAAGCATCCTTGTTTCATCACGATTTAATACTGCTTTAAATTTTGTTCCTTTAAAAACTGCGGAAGTATTAATTTTAAAGGAACTATCGAACGGTTCAATAATAGGTAAATATGGATCTATACCGTTTTCTATCAATCGCATATAATAATCATTAAGTATCTCTGACATTACATATGGTGACCTATTTGATTCTTCATTAAAAGCTAACACAAGAGCGTTACCCGCTAATCTCTCTGATTTAACCCTCCATGATAAAACTTCTTTTGCAGTAGGTTCTCCTACAGCTACATAAGCAACACCTTGAATATCTGGCCGTTTAATAAACCACTTCATCAAATCAATTTGGTTTTCAACTAGTAGCTCTTTATCGATCACGATTACCCTACATTGAGCAAAATCTAATTTTTTATCTACTAAAGATTGGATTATTCTAATTGCCTCAGAAACTGAGGTTGATTTTTGAGAAATAATTTGAAATTTAGATTTTCCGGCTCCAATTTGTGCTGTAGGGATGGCTAATTTTACTGACACAAGGTAGACGCCATCTTCATCGGTATGATCAATTCCTATCCCTACGACAAAAAAACGTTTATCAACATCGAGTAATTGGCAACCAGACATAAAACTTAATTCCATAATTAGCAACAACGTTAAAATACGTTTCATGCTCTTTGCCTCCGTGATAAGAAAAAAATTAACACTACTAATATGACTTCAGCAGGAAAACGGATATTTTGCCATATTTTAATTAGATCAGATAATTCTCTTTCGTTCGTAAATGTCTGCAGTGTCATCGTAACGGCTCCAAAAAATAGTAAGATCATATATCCATAAAATTTCCTTTTTTTAGCAGGTTTCAAATTATAATTAAAAAACATTCCTTCAAATAGTTTTAAACCAATATGCCATGTTAATATGCTAAATAATAGTGACAACAAAAGGAATATATAAAGCATCAAATATAGCACTCTTTCGATAAACCCATATTCCATTCTTAGAGAATCAGTTATGAAGATCCAAGGAAACACTACATTATTAATCCCTTTAATACCTAAAAAAGCAATTGGGACGAAAAATGTAAAACTAATTACAATGAATCCGATTAAAGGTAAAATCCACACAAATTTAATAACCTTTTTCGTATCAAGATAACGATTAAGGATTGCTAGATTTATATAGCCTGTAAAAAAATAAGTAGCAGCTGAAATAGAACTATAGTTTGGCATTTGCCAAAAATAATGGAGTATTCTTTTAATATGATCGAAATAAAAATATTTGCTTGCCATAGCTTTGTAAACGATAAAAATAACAACTGGAGTGGCTACAAGTACCATTAATTCAATAACGTTGAGGATTGATTTTGTATAACAATTTGCTCCATAAATAACAATAACTAGAAAAAAAGCTAAAACGTATCCCATATTTAACTCAGTATTTAAATACAATACACTAATATAAGTGAACGAAATTAAAACAAAAGCCCCTGAAGCCAACCACATTACGCCTAAAAATGCTAAGTAAATGTTTTTAACAAGTTTAGGTAGTCTATTGTTAAAAATTTCTGGCAATCCTTTATTAGGAAATTTACTTATTCCAATCGTAAACAAATAAATAAATATTCCACCAATCAAAACACTTAACACCATAGATATAAGAGACCCATTAAAACGCTCGCCAATTAAAATCATGGGTACATTGATAATAATGTTCAACATCATTGTTAGCAGTACAGTATAGTAAAAATGACGGGTCAATTAGCTTTGCCCCCCTTTTGGCTTCTCAGTTATCGTTTCAATTTTATCGGAAGTTCCCCAATCAATCGCAAAAAAAGGAGTCCCAAAGCTCCGCTTATTAGCAAAATAACAGATAAGTACAAGCATACCTCCAACTAATCCGACCAACCCAAATAGAGTTGCTAATATAATCAGTGGGTATCTAATACATCTAATTGCGAAACTCATTGCACTGATTGGGACCGTAAAATTAGAAATGGCAACAAATGCAATAATAATAATCATGATGGAACTTACAAGTTGTGCTTGTTGTGCAGCTTGACCAAGTATAAGTCCACCAACAGTCGTAGCAGTTGGGCCAATTACTCGTGGTAGTCTAATACTAGCTTCAACTAACATTTCAACAGCTAACATCATAAAAAGCACTTCAAAAAATGATGGATAAGGAACTCCTGCCCTACTACCTGCAATCGTCAAAGTAAGTTGGGACCTTAATATTTCCGGGTTATACGAGGTAATGGCAATATAAAAAGCTGGTAACACCAATGTTATAATTAGGGCAATATATCTAATTGTTTGCAAAAGTTTTTTTATCCAGAATGAATGATATAAGTCATCCATTGCAGAGATAAAATCAAAAAATACCGTAGGCGTACTCAAAGCAAATGGCGTTCCATCCATAACAATAGCAACTTTACCTTGGGCAAGATTGTAAACAGTTCGATCAGGTCTTTCTGTTATCATCATTGTAGGAAATAAATGAATCTTTTTATCAGAAAGTTTCCTTTCTAATTGACCAACTGCTAGTATTACATCCATCTTTACCCTCTTAATACGACTTTTTAATTCATCAATTACCTTTTGATCTGCATAATTAGAATCATAAAGTATTGCTATATTTGTTTTTGTGATTGTTCCAACTGTTTGATACTCAATGCTTAATTTATTGGAAGGATATCTTTTACGAATTATCGCTATATTTGTACTGAGGTCATGTGAAAAAGCTTTTTGTGGCCCTTGGACCGATGTTTCTACTGAAGCTTCTTCAGATTGAGTATTCATAGCACGAATCGCATTAAAAGAATAAATCCCATTGGATATGAAAATTAACACATTACCAGAAATTATATATTCACCTAAATACCTTTTGTTTTGAATCGACTCACAGTTAGATAAGGAGAGTAAGTGTAAAAGAAATTTACTTTCTTTATCACAAAGCATAAGTGGTTGGATGATATCAGTTTTAATTTTATCCGCGTCACATAGATCTTGAAGATAGATCAAACAAATTTGTTGTTCATAATATTCAAATGAATGGACAATTAAATCTTTTGCTCCCTCAAATTCTTGCTTAAGCGCATTTATTACGGCAAGTTGACTTCTCATCTTATGCTCCCCTCCTTTTATTTCTTTTCATATTTTTTTAGTATGTCAAATTAATGTATATCCATTCTATTCAAATTCCTGTTTTTCCCTTTCTTGGATAGATAAAAATAGCTATTTTGCTTTTTCTTAATGACTTAGACCTTTTGAGCATACTAAATTCAGATTCTTGCTTTGTTTATACTCATGAACCTTTTATGAGTTAATTTAAGGATCTTGCTTTTTTCCTTAGCATTTACTCTTTATGAGTTACCACATTTCGGTTTTCTGCTTTTTTACTTACTCACAAATCCTATCTTACTAAAACAAAAAAACCAACAAATCGTTGGGTTAGTTACATTACTTATAAATTATTAATTTCATTAGCAGTATTGACTCCTGCTTCAATTCAATTCCTCCTTGGATCCATCCAGGAAAAGATGATGAGTGAGCTCCTCCGAAATGAATTCTTCCTTCTGGAGAACTAATATAGGGACCGAGCTCTTTTTGTTGAATCGTTTATACATAACAAATGCACCACCGGAAAATGAAAATTGTGTCCAGCTCTGCGAACCTATCCATTTAGCTGTTAAATAAGTAACACAATGTATAGCTTCCTAAGTAAACGCCTATTAGCTCATTTAAATAAATAGTATAAAATACTCAAATGGTTCAATAATAATTTTTGTACCTACCTCTTTATAAGGAGATTAGTATGAATTTATTTGAGAAAGGAAGTAAGTTAATAATGGGAGTATTAAGTGGAAATCCACAAAATGAACCTTTACATTATGGAGAAGTTTACGGTCTATGGACTAACCTATCAACTACTAAAGCTGGCGTAGATACTTACCAAGTTTATATTAACCATACTGGTGATGAAGAGTTAAAAGCATTTTTAAAACAAGTAATTGAAAGTTCAATGAAACCTGCAATTAAAGAAATTGAAGAAGTACTTTTACATAATGATATTGCAGTCCCTCCTACTCCATCAGAACGACCAGAAGCAGATTTGGAACAAATTCCAGCTGGAGCTAGATTTCAAGATGCTCAAATCGCTTACATGGTTGCTGCTGCAATAGCAGCTGGAGTTACAGCTGATGCATCATTAATGAGCCAATCAATTCGCGAAGATATTGGTACTATGTTTGCTAGTTTCGGTGCTAAAAAAGCGAAAGATGGTGCTGCACTACTGCAAATAATGAAAACAAAAGGTTGGTTAGTTCCACCACCACTTCACTTTGAAACAAAACAACAACAACATTAAAAAATTGTCCACCTATAAAATTAGGTGGACTCAGACTGTTGACAAACGCTTGCTTTCTTCGTTGCTTCGCCTGTCTGCGGTGCTCATTACCGTCTAGGGTAACTCCTCTCCTCACCATGCTTCGCGCCTCGAAAGAAAAACGCTTGCAATCAGTCTGAAACTCAAGTTTTTTGTACTTTGTCTACACACTGTGTCCACCTATAAAATTAGGTGGACTTTTTTAGTTTATTGGTTCAATCTTATTGCAATTTGGTTGTTATATTATGAATGAAGTCATATTTTCTAGTCAAAGGATAGAGTGCACAGCTTGCCTAGGACTTGCTTGATATAGATGGTCCACACTCATATCAGCACCTACACATTTTTTCAATATTTTTCAATCGCTAAGAAAGGTAATTACCAATCAATACTTTCTCCATCTCTAAAAAATTCTCCGTTAGGTCTTGTCTCTAAAACCTCTAGGATTTTTTATAATCTGTTTTATTTATTTACGTACTAGAGTAGTAAAAAAGTGTAATATAGTTATCATATTTTTTATCGCCTGTAAGATTCGAGATATTGTCACACTTTTTTTATTTTTTAATATATTATTTTGTTAAAATTTAATTAAATTTTAGTAAAATTTTAATAATCGAAAAAGGAGAAAAGATGTGAAAAAATATTTTTACTCATTTTTGGTACTACTATTAGTTTTTTAATTTTGTAAAACCAGTATTTGCAAATGAGGAAAGTTTTAATAATAATGGTATTTTTAAAGATTACAATGAGGAAGAAAATGTGTTAGTAGTAGATGATTCTATGACTAATAGTGAGCAGAAAGCTATAATCGATATCCAGTGCTATTGTCACTGCAATCGGTGAGCCAGGCATAACGATTGGAATCTCACAAACTAAAAGTGTAGCTACTACAATCAGTTCTAGCTATGGTGCTAGTAATTCAGCATTAACTGCTTCAATAGGATGGGATGTTACCAAAAGTACCTCTGTTTTAATTTCCGGTTCAGTGAAAGTACCTAGTACAGTAAATGGTAAAAAAGTTGCTAAATTGGCATTAAAAGCATACCCCGTCTACAAAACTAAAAAATTCGATGTTCATAAAATGCCTTGGTATTCAATTTATTGGAATTTGGAAGGCACAGGTACGGCTAAAAAGGCTAATGGAGTGGAATATAAAAAAACGTATACTTATAAATAATTATTGAGGTTATTAAAAATGAAAAAAAACTACTTATATTTATTTTTAATGTTGATTATACTTATTGGAAGTTTAAAGATTCCTAGTATATTAGAATCGACCTACCCATTTGGTAAAGATGATATGGGACAAGCTTTTTATAATATAAAATATTTAGTACAAAATTTGTTTTATTTAGTTTTTATAATCTTTATTAATATAATATTACTGATACTTTTTTTAAATAATAAAAAGTAAATGCTGTCTCTGGAAAATCTCGTTCATTTGGTTTACCAACAAAAGAAAATATTAACTGCTTACAAGCTAGATGTTGAAAAAAGTGCATTTTCACAATATAGAATAATGCACTTCTTTTTCAATATGTTTCAATCACAAAGATTAATAGTTACCAATCAATTCTTTCTCCATCTCTAAAAAATTCTCCATTAGGTCCATCATTTCCAATTGTCGCTAACCAAATAATAGACTTGGCAGCTTGCTCAGGAGTTCTTGGGGCAGATGGTTCACCCATATCAGTACTTACCCATCCCGGATCGACGGCATTTATTTTAATGTCTCCTTTGATTTCTGCAGCTAACAATCTAGTCAATCCATTTAGGGGAAGTTTCGATAGCTTATAAGCTCCTACTTCTGGATATGCCATTTCACTCATCGCTCCATATTCTGAAGAAACATTAATAATTCTTCCATAACCTTGTTTCTCCATAATAGGAATAAAGGTACGAATCACATGGTATGCCCCGAAAAAGTTGGTTGTCATCGTTTTCTCGAGAATTGTAGGTTCCATCTTTAATAAGTCTTTATCTTCATGAAAAATTACGCCAGCATTATTAATCAATACATCTATTCTTCCAAACTTCTAATTAAGTATAGTGGCGGCGTTATTGATACTTTCTTGATTGTTTATATTCATCTCTATAAAGGAAACGTCTAGATTGAAATCATTAAATTTCTGAGCTATTTTTTCCCCCTTTTTAGGATCACGGCTTGTTAAAATCACCTCAAAACCATTCAAAGCCAATTGTTGGACTAGCTCATATCCAATTCCTCGATTTCCGCCAGTTACAAGTGCAATTCTTTTTTCGTGTAACATATTGATCCTCCCTTTATAGTTAAGCTGTATAACAAAATAAATGAACACCAAGATTCACAAATACACATATCACTTTTGATGGCATTTATTACTTAGTAACGAAATTTCCTATTTTTTTACTTTTAAAAATATCTTCTGTTCCTGCTTCCAAAGCAGTCTTGTAATATGAACATTTATGCTGGATTATTTCCATTGTTCTTTTTAATTCTTCCATCTGTGCTTCTACACTAGCTTTTCTTTCCAAAAACATGTCATATCTTTGTTGTAATGTGGAGTCCCCATCAGAACACCATTCAATGAAATTTTTAATTTCCTTAATAGGCATTCCAGTCGCTTTCAAACATTCTATTATTTTTAAAGCTTCTATATCGGATTCTTTAAACACGCGTATTCCACTAGTTGTCCGTTCTACAAATGGCATTAAGCCTTCTTTATCGTAATATCTCAAAGCATATACTGTAAGATTCAATTCCTTTGCTACTTCGCCGATTGAATATGTCTTCAATATTAATCTTCCTTTCATTTAGATCTAGACCTCGAGTTAACTCTATTATTATGAATGGATTTTATCACGTTATTTTTTTGATGTCATTTTTAAGTACACAAAAGTTCTTCATTTATAAAAATTTAATTTAATCACTTGACCTAGAGTTAACTCGAGGGAATATCATTGTGGTGAAAGAGAATTGAATTATTCACATCGAATGTTTAATTTGTTTTCTTGAAAAATAATTTTATGGAGGTTTTATTATGATAACTGCAAAAGCAAGAGCTGTAGATGGTCCTGACAAATCCTTTCGAGTTGCTGAAATCAAACGACGTGATCTTGATTTAAATGATGTTCTAATTGAAATTAAATATGCTGGAATATGCCATTCTGACATTCATACTGCACATGGAGAATGGGGTCATGTGCACTACCCACTAGTACCAGGACATGAGATTGCTGGAATAGTTACAGATGTAGGTGCAGAAGTAACAAAATACAAGGTTGGTGACAGAGTTGGAGTAGGCTGTATGGTAGACTCATGTGGCCATTGTGAAAACTGTCGTAAAGGAGAAGAACAATATTGTCTCAAAGGAAATACTCCCACTTATGCTGGTGTTGACAAATACGGCGAGCCAACTCAGGGTGGTTATTCAACCCACATTGTAGTAACGGAGGATTTCGTAGTTAGAATTCCTGATAACATTGAACTAGGTGCTGCTGCACCATTACTTTGTGCTGGTATTACTACATATTCACCATTAAACCATTGGGGAGCAGGACCAGGTAAAAAGATAGCTGTAATTGGTATGGGCGGTCTTGGTCATATGGCTGTAAAAATTGCAAATGCAATGGGTGCAGAAGTAACCGTTCTATCACAAACATTGAACAAAAAAGAAGATGGCTTACAATTTGGAGCAAGCCACTACTATGCTACAAACGATGCAGGAACATTTGAAAAGCTTGCAGGAACTTTCGACTTAGTTATTAACACTGTAAGTGCAAAGATTAATTTGGATGCCTATTTAAGATTATTAACTCTTGATGGTACGTTAGTAAATGTCGGTGCTCCAGCAGAGCCGTTGTCACTAAGTGTTTTTTCACTTATAGGACATCGTCGCTCATTTGCAGGTTCAATGATTGGAGGAATTCGTGAAACTCAGGAGATGTTAAACTTCTGTGGAGAACATAATATAGTTCCTAATATAGAAGTTATTTCTGCTGATCAAATTGACGAAGCATACAAGCGAGTTCTAGCTTCTGATGTGAAGTATCGATTTGTTATCGACACTAGCACTATGTAAGTTTTAATTTTTTCTCGAGATGTCCTAAAATCATTGCTTTTATGGCATCTTTTTTAATATGAAATGCCTAAGTAAAACTGTCTTATAATCACGACTAACTGTTTAACGGTTAAAAATATAAATTATAGGAGGAAGTAATAATGATAAAACATGAAGAAGTTAAGAATGGTGTCATATTCCCTGTTGGCGATAAAAATGAAGCTTACGCACAATTTTTTGTAGGACAAAGTTATCTTAAAACCTTAATTGCCGATCCTAAAGTGAATGTTGGTGTTGGGAACGTGACCTTTGAACCTGGTTGTAGAAATAATTGGCATATCCATCATGATGGATTTCAAATTTTATTAGTAACCGGCGGAGAGGGTTGGTACCAAGAAGAAGGTAAACCCGCTCAATTCTTAAAGGCTGGTGATGTGATTGTTACTCACGATGGTGTGAAACACTGGCATGGTGCTGCAAAGGATAGTTGGTTTGAACATATTGCCATAACTGCAGGTACACCAAAGTGGTTGGAATCTGTTTCAGACGAAGAGTATGAAAATTTAACCAAATAAATTTTATAAACTAGCGCAAAAAAACCCCTGTATTACAAAAGGATTTTTAAAAATAGTCTATCGTCTAAATACTTTTTCTTCAATTTTAATATATTGTAATATGCATTTTCTTACCAAATATTACCTTTCCAAAAGAGGGACTACGGTTTCTCTTTTTTTATTTAAAATCTTTGGAAATATATACCAAGAAAAAAGTACAGACTGAAAGTATTCCCCACCCTGTACTTCGTCATTTTATTTCATGCGTTTTTTATATACCTTCATCGAAATTACATAAAACAAAATACCAATTGCCACTAACCATATTAATGCTGTTACAATCGCACCAAAGTCCGGCTGCCCAGCTAAAAGGGAACGTACACTTTCGGCAATTGGTGTCATTGGCTGATTTTCGGCAAAAGCTCGAAGTTTGCTACCCATATTATTTGTTGGAACAAAAGCAGAACTTACAAACATTAAGCCCATTAGCAGATATGAGAACACGCTCGCACCTTCATACGATTTTGACATTAGCCCGCATGCTACTGCAATCCAAGTGAAAGAAAATACCGTAAGCAGGATCATACCAGCTGCTAATAACCATTCCACAAAATTAGCGTGAGGACGGAATCCCATGATAAATGAAATGAGAATCACTGCAGCAACTGATAATATGTTTAATAGTAAAGTTGAGATGACATGCCCTCCCAATATCGATGATTTGGCGATTGGCATGGAATGGAATCGATCAAAGATCCCTCTAGTCATGTCTGTATTCACTCGAACTGCTGTATAGGAAATCCCCATTCCAATACACATAAGCAACACACCTGGTACGATAAAATTCACATAATCTACTTTATCCATTGTCATTGCACTACCGAAAATATAGACAAAAGCAAGCATAAGCATAATCGGCATAAGAATCGTTGTGATAATTGTGTCAATACTTCGAAGTGAATGCTTCATCACCCGAGTACTCATTGTAATGGTATCGCTGAAAAAATGGTTTCCACTCATTACTATTCTCCTTTCTTTCCGGTAACAGCGAGGAAAATTTCCTCAAGGTTCGGTTGTTTTTCCACGTATTCCACTTTTTTAGGTGGAAGAATTGCTTTTAATTCATCTAATGTTCCTTGAACAAGAATCTTTCCTTCATGTAAAATCGCAATGCGATCAGCTAGTTGTTCGGCTTCTTCTAAATACTGGGTAGTGAGAAAAACGGTAATACCAGCATTCGCCATATCACGAATCACTTCCCACAAAGCTAACCGTGCTTCAGGGTCAAGTCCAACAGAAGGCTCATCAAGAAAAACAAGTTCAGGAGACCCAAGTACTGTCATTGCTAAATCCAAGCGTCGTTTCATACCGCCTGAATAAGTAGCAAGAGCACGATTACCAGCTTCAACTAAATCAAAACGTCGTAGACTTTCTTCCACAGCTTCTTTCCGATTAGGTAAGTGGCGAAGTTTTGCTACTAGATCGAGATTTTCACGTCCTGTCAAAATATCATCTACTGCAACGTTTTGTCCCGTTAGACTAATTTTTTCACGTACTTGTTGTGGGTTTGTTTGAAGGTTGGCATTACAAACTTCAATTTCCCCTTTATCCGCTTGTAATAATGTAGTCAAAATTTTAATGATAGTTGTTTTACCGGCACCATTAGACCCTAGTAAAGCGAAGACAGTGCCTTTTTCTACATCAAAATCTACACCTTTGAGAACTTCAATTTCCTTGAAGGATTTTTTTAGCCCTTTCACTGAAATTGCTATATTGCTCATAATTATTTCCCTCCCATATATGAAGTTGAAGGCGCGTTTCACTGCGTCCTTGCGCCTTCAACTATTTTTGTATATATCAAGCTTATTTTTTCTTACCCACACGATCTAGAATGCTTTTGTTCAAATTATTGCGTAACTTATCATCCCATCTTTTCGCTTGATCGGTAAGTCCATTAGCAAATGCTGTCAAGTCTTCTCCCGTTACTTCCAATACGTCTTTACCATCTGCCGCACCAGCTTCAAACAAATCAATGAGATCATATTGGATTCTCAGCATATCCATGCCACTTCCAGAGGCGAAACTCCACATATAATTGCAGATTGTTTTGTAGGCTTCTGAGTAGTTTCCAGGCAAAGCTTCCACACGCGCCATCATTTCTTTGTACTCTTTTTTGTCATCAAGTATCTTTTTGATAAAATTTATCATGATCTTTAGCCCCCTAATTTATTTTTTATTCGTCCATATTTTTACTTGTTGTTCTACTCTACTCTCAATATCTTTTTTCAAATCTACTTGCTTTCCTAATATACTTGCCGATTCTCCATCTAGTTTTGAGAGAGCCATCAATTCGTCAGCAAATGCCGCCACGTCTTCACCCGTAACATCTAGCACATGCTTACCTTCTGCTGAACTTTCTTCAAACAATTCATACAAATTGATGATTTCCTCACCAAATCCATATCCGAAATTCCACATGTATTTTTGAATCTTTTTGAACACAAATGCGTAATCTTTCGGAAGGGCATTTACTTTTTTCATAAATGCTTTATATTCCTTCTTGCTTTCTAAATCGCCAATGATTAGCTCTATAAATTTCTTCATATTACTTCTCCCCTTTTAAGCTATTTATTTTCGATGAAACAAAATCCCATTTTTTCCAAAATTGCTGTAATTCCTCATGCCCAGCTTCCGTTAATGAATAAAACTTACGAGGTGGGCCCATTTCAGAACGTTTTTTCTCGATATTTACTAATTCCTTCTTTTCGAGCCTGATCAGAATCGTATAGACTGTACCTTCGACAACCTCTGTAAAACCTAAATCATTAAGTAGTCGAGTAATCTCGTAGCCGTAAGTATCACCTCGACTGATGATTTCAAGTACACAACCTTCTAACGAACCTTTGAGCATCTCTGTTAAATTTTCCATGACTTACACCTCCTCTATTCGTTGGTTAAATTAGTTTTCGGTCTAAATTGAATAGATAAAACCGTTTTTCAAGCTAATTAGTAATACAGATATTCAGTGTCACTTAGTACCAGTTAAAAAAAATATCTATAGCCTATAGTTCAAGGTTATCATATGATAATTTTTAGATGAACTCTATTTAGCGTTACTGATATTCAGTGTTACTTAGTAATAGTATATTGTATTACTAAGTAGAGAAAATGTGAACCATTTTATAAAAAAATTTATAAAATTTTCAACTATTTAGTATTACAGATATTCAGTATTACTTAGTACCATTACATAGTATCACTAAGTAGCTTTGTAATCAAGTTGTTAACAAAAAAATTTTAAATGCTTTGTTTTATCCTGGAAACGAAGGTTTTTGAGTAAATTTTATATGTACAAGCAAAAGAATATGCAAGGATTTTTCGGAAAGAATAGATGGGTAAATCAAGTTTGAAGAGGTGTTGTTATGGAACATAAAGTGCCGCATAGAAAAGAATGGATTGAAGCAAGGAAAAAACTCTTACAGAAAGAAAAAGACTTCACAAAGTTAAGGGATAAACTTACACAGCAGAGACGAGATTTACCATGGGAAGCCGTTAGCAAGTCTTACATATTTGACGGTCCGAACGGTAAGGTATCATTAGCAGATCTATTTAATGAAAGAAGTCAGTTGATCGTTTACCATTTCATGTTCAGTCCAAATAGTCCTTCGAATCATTTAGATTCTCAGGACTATTTTTATATCATCTACTATAAGGGTAGAGTCTACTAGTTGGTGCTTTTGGTAATTTAATAGGTTACTTTACCGATACGTATCATTGTTCATACATAGTAATTGTTAGTGTTATTTAATGAATTAGCAATTTGTCTTATTCCTTTTTCAATATCTGTAGGTTCACAATTGGAAACATTGATTTTTAATAATTTTTCTTGAAAAAAGTTATCTAAATAGTTTTGCTTAATAGATTTCACCTGAATATTTTGTTCATTTAATTGTTTAATTAATGCAGTCATATCAACTTGTTTGGGCAATACAATATGACTGTGCATTACGAGGTCGGTTGCGTACTTGAAATTTATTAGATGAGTTTTTAAAGACGTTTGAAGTATTTGAGCACGAGCTAGATATTTATCTCTAACTTGTTTTTGATAGTGTTCAAACATACCACTTTTTAGATACAGCTCTATAGCTGCTTGTGAAATCATTGAACTATCGATATCATTTACTGTTTTATATTGCTGAAAAGTTTCTATTAACGAATCAGGTAAAACTGCTATACCAATACGTAAACCTGGGAACATTATTTTCGAAAAACTTTTCAAGTAAATAACACGGCCATGCAGATCATTTGCAAACAGTGGATCATTTTTATTCATATATTCAAAATCTGCTAAATAATCATCCTCTACAATATAAACATTGTATTTATAAGCTAATTTTAAGATTTCTAATTTTTCTTTTTTATTATAGGAAGTACCTAATGGGTTTTGAAATCTTGGCATAGTATAAAAAAATTTTATATCACCCTCACGGAAAATTTTTTCGAGTTCTTGTAAATTAATCCCCTCTATTGTTCGCTTTATCCCTATTACAGGTAATTTATATAATTTTACTAAGTCAATGTATAAATGATAGCTTGGCTGCTCTATTAAAATCTTAGTTTTATTATTTGAAAAAGGCATAGTACTCAGTAAAAAAAGAGCTTGCTGAACGCCTGAAGTAATAAATATTTGTTTTTTTTGCGTAAATACTTGATATGATTTTAATAATTTTTCAACCTCATTTATTAACGATGGTAAGCCCTTATTGGTACCGTATCGAAATAAGTCAGCCTGAAACGTATCAATTGCTTTATTTAAACAATGTTGAAAATCTTGATACGGAAACGAATGCCAATTAGGAGCTGAAGTCGCAAAATCAATTTTACTCGTTTTAAATGGCTGTATAAACATCTTATGCTCAACTACATAAAAACCACTTTTGGGTCTTGCATAAATAAGGTGTTGATTTTCTAATTTCTCAAGTGCAGTAAGGATACTACTATTACTACAAGCAAATTGATTCGCTAAATTTCGTATTGATGGAATCTTTGATCCCGCTTTTAACTCTCCAGATTGAATTTGAGTAAGTAAAGATTGATATACATATTCATATTTGAGCATTTTATAACTCCTTTAAATAATCCTATATTTTCCCTGTATCGGTACAGATGTTAAATTTTTAAACGTTACATTTTAAAAAGCACATAAAATATAAGTATCGGCCGGTTCAAAATTTAGTATAGGGAGAGATGTATTTTGCCAGAACAAAAAACAAAGCAAACTCTTTCATTGAAAGATTCAATCGAATCACGTCGTAGCATTCGAAAATTCATTCAAGAAACAATTCAAGACGAAGAAATCCAAGAAATTTTTAAACTTGTTAGATTAACACCGAGTGCATGGAATATTCAACCATGGCATTTTCATATTATCAAGGATATTCAACTAAAGGAAAAACTTCAAGAAGCAGCTTATGGTCAGAGACAAGTAACCTCTGCTCCAGCAGTTGTAATTATTTCAGTTGATATGGAGAATTCAATTAGCCGTTTATCGGAAACAATCCATCCTGGTATTTCTGAAGATCGAAAGCAAATTGAAATAGCTAATCTTTCATCAGTTTTTGAAAAGATGAGTAAAGGAGAAAAAATAGCATGGGGTCTAACACAGGCAAATATTGCACTCGGTTTTCTTTTACTAGCAATTCAAGGACTTGGTTATTCTAGCGTGCCAATGTTAGGTTTTGATCAAGCGAAGGTTAAAGAACTGTTAGGTCTACCCGAGCATGTAGCTTTTGCTGCTATGGTACCATTTGGTCGCGCTGACTCAGACGGTTATGAACATCATCGTTTTGAATTAGATAAGATTATTACTTTTCATTAATCACAAGGAGCAGGCTTTTTAAACCTGCTCCTTTCAACAATATGGTTGAATCCTCCTGTACCGATACAGATACAAATTATTTACCTCGATAAGAATTACTTTTTTACATAATATTAGCATTAACAGTTCTGATTAATAGGGGGAAAACATTATGACTGATAAAAGAAAAGCTTATATAGCAATTACTATTTGTTCATTAATCATTGGGTTATCATTTCTTTTTGTAAAACAAACGTTAACAATAGCATCACCACTTGATACCTTAGCACATCGTTTTACAATTGCCTGGCTTGCTGCCACGATCATTTTAATCTGTAAAAAAGAAAGTATTAGGATTAAGAGAGGTGATTTATTTAAAATTTCATTTCTTGCCACATTTTATCCAGTACTATTTTTCTCATTGCAAATTTTTGGACTAATGCATACAACCTCCTCTGAAGCAGGTGTTATACAGGCTACAGTTCCAATATTTACTTTGCTACTAGCTAGCTTACTATTAAATGAATCATCAACAATTGTACAAAAAATTGCGATATTCATTTCTGTTCTTGGGGTCATGTATATTATGTATATGAATGGAGTTAAGAACATTAATACTAGTATCGTAGGTAGTATCTTAATCTTATTATCAGCGCTAGCAAACTCAATATATAATGTTTTAACAAAAAAACTCCTTCAACAATATTCATTATTTACGATCACATATTTCATTACTCTTATTGGGTTTATTGTATTTAACGGAATTACTCTATTTTTGCATTTAAGGAATGGAACAATTCAACAATTTATCCAGCCTCTTAAACACAATGATTTTATCATTGCTATTTTATATTTAGGGATTTTTTCTTCTTTAGGTACATCCTTTCTTTCAAATTATGCTTTATCAAAATTACCGACTTTTCAGATAAGTGTATTTCAAAATCTATCTACACTTATTACAATTTTAGTTGGTATTCTGTATCTCAAAGAGTCATTCCATTATTATCATATAATTGGTAGTTTTCTTATTATCTTTGGTGTTGTTGCTGTAAATTACTTTAATAAGAAAGTAATCCTAGATAAGCATATTCGTAAAATAAATATGTAAGTTTATTATTCATAAAAATTTTGATAACAATTTAGATGAAGTTCAAGTTGCTAACTAAGATACTAAATCTTTATATTAAAAAACATAATAGCTTTTTCTCTTTCAAGTAATGTTTTAGATAGAGTAACGTGAAATAAATAAATGATTTAATAATTAATATTTAGTTTATACGTGAAAATAAACAGGTCCTTAATAATCGAGGACCTGCTTGTTTTCGTTTATATAAAAACTAGATTAATTAGTCTTTTATAAATGTTAGTAAAGCTTCATTAAATTCTTTTGTATGAGTTGCGTTTAACCCATGCGGACCACCCTTAATTAGAGCGAGCTTACTACCAGGAATGGCTTCATATGTACGTTTTCCACTTAACTCAAAAGGTACAGTTGCATCAGAGTCACCGTGAATAATAAGAGTAGGTATATCGAACTTTTCCAAGTCCTTTCTAAAATCTGTCTTACTAAAGGCCGTTATGCAATCTAGCGTTCCCTTAGGTGAGGCACTAGCTGCAATATCTCGATTATATAATCGGAATGGCTCACTAACTAAATCTGTTTGATTACCCGCCGCAAAAAATCCTTTCGTAAATTTGTCAAGAAATGCAATGCGGTCATTAAGCACGCCACTTTTGAATTCTTCAATTGTTGCATCATCCAATGCACCTTCAGGATGATCCTCTGATTTGTATAAATAAGGAGGAACTGCACCAGCAAAAACAGCCTTCTCAATACGATCTGTTCCATACGTACTAATATATCGAGCTACCTCGCCTCCACCCATAGAAAAACCAACAAGTGTGACATTTTGAAGATCTAAATGTTCTAACAGTTTATGTAAATCAGAAGCAAATATATCATATTCATATCCCTCCCACGGCTGAGATGATTTTCCAAAGCCTCGACGATCATATGTTATGACTCTGTAACCTGCTTCAATAAGAGCTGGCACCTGATATTCCCAAGAACGTCCACTTAAGGGCCAACCATGTATTAAGACTACGGGTTTCCCTGAACCATGGTCCTCATAATAAAGTTCAATTGGAGCATGATTTTCATTACCTACAGTAAATTTTGCCATCTAAATTTCCTCCCATGAATTTTCATTATTAAACCTATATTCTTGCTTCTCTGATCAAAAAAACTCTTTACTCTAAAACATTTAAACTATTTTTTTAGTAAATGTTTAAGATTATTATATTCGCAACTACTAAAATTGTAAAATTATTCCAAAAACGTTAAATCAATTAATATCTTTGTTTACAATTTAAATAGTCTGAACATTAGGTATAAAGCCACTTTTTTAACTTTGGAATATTATGGTAAAATTAGGATGATTTTAACAAAGGAGGGTATGTATGACTAAGACAATTGGTCTTATTTGTGGTAGTTTACGTAAAAACTCTTATAATCGAATCATTGCTCAATCATTAACAGAGATGGCTGATTCCCATCAATTCCGTTGGATCGAGATTAATGATCTACCTTTATTCAATGAAGACTTAGAAACAAATATTCCGGAAGCAGTTACATCATTTAAATCTGCTATCCAGGACGTTGACGGTATCATTATTGTAAGTCCAGAGTACAATTCTGGCATTCCAGGCGTATTAAAGAATGCATTGGACTGGGCATCAAGACCACGGGAATCCGCTGTTCTAAGTAGAAAACCGGTTGGATTAATTGGTGCAACTCCTGGAGGATTAGGTACTGTCTATGCTCAAATACAAATCAGAGAAATACTAGAAACAATGCAAGCTCATGTTCTTCCATTTCAAAAAATGCTGATTTCCCAAGTACATGAAAAGATTGATTCCGATCATAAAGTACTGACTGACGAACGAACAAAACGATATCTTCATCGTTATTTACAACAATTTATCAATTGGATAGATAAAACTCCTGTTTTAGATTAATAGAAGGAGAGCAATTTTTTCTGATTTTTGCGAAACTGATTGACGTACAAACGAAGAAATTTATGATAATATTCCAGGTTTAAACTTTCTTCGATTACTTAATTTTTAGGAGGAATACATAATGTCTGATCTCTATTCTCGTATTAATAAAGATGATGCTGTCGTCCTTTTAGTGGATCATCAAACTGGTCTTATGGCTGGACTAGTTCGTGATTATGGTGTTGATGAATTCAAGAACAATGTTTTGGCGCTTGCTCACACTGCTAAGTTTTTTGATTTACCTGTTATTTTAACAACAAGCTTTGAAAACGGGCCTAATGGACCACTAATGCAAGAATTAGTTGATCTTTTTCCTAACGCGCCAAAAATAGCACGTCCTGGACAAATTAATGCATGGGATAATGATGATTTTGTAAAAGCAATCGAAGAAACTGGAAAAAAACAACTTATTATCGCTGGCGTAGTTACGGATGTTTGCGTTGCTTTCCCAGCACTTTCCGCAATAAAAGCTGGTTATGAAGTATTTGCTGTTACTGATGCTTCAGGCACTTTTAGCAAACAAGTTGCAGATGCGGCGAATACGCGAATGGCACATAGTGGCGTGCAACTTTTGAACTGGTTTAGTGTAGCGTGCGAATTACAACGCGATTGGCGCAATGATGTCGAAGGTTTTGGTAATTTGCTTGCTAGTAATCTTCCAGGTTATCAAAATATAATTGGAAGCTATATGGCAGCTCAGCGAAATCTGAGTAAACAAAATGTATAAATTTAGTGTAGCGCTGGTTTAATCAGCGCTTTTTTTTTATTTGAAAGTAAAGCTCATCCGACGTTTAGGATATAGCTAAACTTATAGTTAATTTGTAAAATGGTAGCGCAGGCATATGCACCCACACTACCATTTTCTATTTTACTATTTAATCAATTTCTTATACACTAACTTTCGGTATAAACACTTACAGAAAGTTTTTTATTAAGTACTCGTTAATTTGGTTATATTCATGCTGGTATACAGGTCTTCCGATGGTCCCATATATAACTTTGACATCAAGGATTCCTAAATCCTTTAAAAAGTTCAGATACTTTCTCGCTGAAACCCTTGAAATGCCAACAACATTTGCCACTTCTTCGGTGGAAAACGGTACCTCTTTCAATTCCTGAACAGCCTCCCATACTTGCTTTAAAGTATCCTTAGTCAATCCTTTTGGGAGCTCTTCAACTATTGCAGTTTCATCCCTATGTAAAAGATAATTATCGAGCTCTTGTTGGCTGACTGCTTTCAGTTTATCGGTAAACCGGGTCTTTTGCTGATAGCTGACAAGAGCAGCATTGAACCTTTCAAATTCAAAAGGCTTTATTAAATAATCAACAACACCGTATCTTAATGCCTTTTTGATTCGCTCTAGATCTGATGCTGCCGAAATAATGATTACATCAACTTCAAGTTCATTTTTCCGGAGGTACGTCAATAGCTCTAAACCCTGTTTGCCTGGCATAAAAATATCCAGAAGTATAAGCTGTATCTCTCCCTTTCCAAGTAAAAGGATAGCATCATCAACTGAATTGGCTACTGTAGTCAAACGGAAACCACCAATCTTAGAAAGGTATCGTTTATTGATTTCCGCCACCATAGGGTCATCTTCAACAATCATAACATTGATCATGCCTTTTCATCCTCTGCTTTATAAGGTATGTACACCGCAAAATTCGTTCCCTTTCCCGGCTTAGAAGAAATGATTAGGTCCCCTTCTAGTCTTTCAATCCCCTGAGCTAAAAGATAGAGTCCGACCCCGCGGTTATCTCCTTTTGTGGAGAAGCCTTTATCGAATATTTTATTTTGTATTGCTTTTGTCATTCCCATACCTGTATCCTTAACCTCGATTGTTAAAATATCCTCAGCGTAATCAAGCTTTAAGTCAACTTTTTTGACAGCACTGTTCGCTATCGCTTCCATTGCATTATCGACAAGGTTTCCAATAATCGTTATGAGTTCTTGGGTGATTCCCGGGTTCACAGGCTGGGGAATCTTATTAGAACAATCAAATGAAAGTGATGCACCTGACTCTCTTGCAAAGCTTAGCTTGCCAATCAAAAATCCTGCTAGAACCGGATCCTGGACATTCTTGGTTACAAAACCCATTTCCATTTCCCGGTGGTTAACTGTTTCACTCACATAGTTCGTAAGTGTATCGTATTGTTCTGTACGGACAAGGCCAAGAATAACATGCATCTTATTCATGAATTCATGGGCATGAGCACGGAGGGCATCCGCATAATTGCGCACACCTGTGAGCTGTTCGGCCAATAACTGAACTTCCGTTTTATCACGGAATGTAGCGATTGCTCCAACCGCTTGATTCCCCACCACTACCGGTACCCTGTTTACCAAAATAGTAACTCCATGCAGATCCTGTTCCTGATCAACCTCTGTTTCTCCAGACTGCAAAATACGGGTTAAGCGGGTCTCTGGCAAATAATCTTCTATTTTGAGTCCTTTTGGATTCCCTTCTAGGCCGGCTTTATTAAAAAGCTTTTGGGCAGCCCTGTTTACAAGGGTAATTTTTCCTTCTTGGTCAATGGCTATAATTCCTTCACGCACCGACTGGAGCATGGAACTCCGCTCTTCAAGCAGCCTAGCAATAGCGAACGGCTCGAGGCCCAATAGGATTTTTTTGATAAACCTGGCCAAGCCCACCGCACCGGTTATCCCGATTAATATTCCAATTATTGTCCCTATCATCATCCCCATCCGACCTTTATGTACAGCCTTCGTTACGTTTTCCAAAGAAATCCCTACCGCAACAGCGCCGATTTGTTTTCCATTTGAATTCATTATTGGTGCAAATGCCCTCATGGATGGGCCGAGAATCCCCTTGGAGATAGATACGTATTCTTTCCCTCGAAGCACCGGTCCTTCATCTCCTCCTCTGAATCTCTTTCCAACTTCACTTGGATCCGGATGGGAAAGCCGTATTCCTTTCATATCCATGACGACAATAAAGTTAACATGCGTTAAATCTTTTATTTGATTAGCAAAAACTTCTATTTCTGTCGAATTTGTTTTCCCCTCAAGAGACCCAATCACTTGCGGGTTAAGAGAAACGATTTTTGCAATATTGAGTACCTTTTCTTTCTGTGTCTCTTCCACACTGGAGGTAATTCTTTTACTAATTAGCAAATCGGTTATACCTAGTGACAAAGCGACAACAAGGCCTACAAAAATAATGATGATGGCTTGTAAACTAAATCTGCTCTTTTTCATAATCTCCTCCAGTTTATCTGCTTAATGATAGTATGAATAAGGTTTATCTATTACATACTAAGAGACCGCGAAGCTCTATGGAAGAGCTTTGCAGTCTCTATATTAAATCAACTTATTAGTGAAATTTCTCCCACCACGATTTGGTTAATCAAGTTATGGTAAAGAAATAAAGATGGAGTCAATATAAATCTCCATCTTTATTTTTTATCCAATATTTAGTCTCTGTTTTATTATTAGGGATAACCGTTAATAGCTTTCCCCTTTGACTTCTATACTTCTATAGCTACACTCTTAATTACTTTATACTCAGCTTTCCACATAGCATCTTCTATCGCATTTTCAACATCTTGAATATCTGCTCTTGCAATTCCTTCGTTTATAGCGGCATAAGCTACTTCAACGGCTACGTATTTTGAGACTTCATGTAGCTTTTCAATGGATGGCAGCAGGGATGCGCCAGGTTTACTGGTGTCAGACATACTTGCAACCGCATAAGCGGCAGCTGTAAACATTCCTTTTGAGAACACTTCAGCTTTTGCAACAATCGCCCCCAAGCCTAGGCCTGGGAATACAAATGCGTTATTTGACTGTCCAATTTCATAGGAAACACCTTTGTATTCTACATTGGCAAACGGGCTACCGGTTGCAATTAGAGCCTTACCATCGGTCCACTTAATCAGATTTTCCGGCACTGCTTCAGTCAATGCAGTCGGATTGGACATAGGCAAGATGATAGGACGCTCAACGTGCTTAGCCATTTCTTTAATAATTTCTTCAGTGAATGCGCCGGCTTGTCCTGAAGTACCAATCAGGATTGTTGGCTTCACCCTCTGAACTACTTCCATTAATGAAATGATCCCTTCCTCATTCTTATCCCAGTCCTTAACTTCATCCACCTTTCTTGCATAAGGCTTTTGGAAGTGCAGAACATCTGGTGTGTTATCTGTTAGTAGCCCCCGATAGTCTACAGCCCAGAAACGATCAAAGGCTTCTTCTCTGGTCGATCCTTCTAGAACCATGGCATCTGCCATTTGGTCTGCGTTACCAATGCCGGCTGCCCCTGGTCCAAAGACAACAATGCGCTGGTCCTTCATGGATTCTCCTGTTACTTTCAAAGCGGACATAATAGCAGCAAGAGTAACGGCACCTGTCCCCTGGATGTCATCGTTGAATGTAAGGATTTTGTCACCATATTTGTCCAATATATTTCGAGCATTGACGTTGCCAAGGTCCTCCCAGTGAATGAGAACATCTGGAAAGAACTTTCTTGCAGTCTGAACGAATAACTCAATGAATTGATCATAACGATCACCCCGGACACGTGCGAATTTGTTGCCGATATACATAGGATCTGCAATCAAAGCTTGATTGTTCGTACCAACATCCAACACGATTGGTAGAACACGGTTTGGATCAATACCAGCTGCAGCCGTGTACACGGCAAGTTTACCAATCGCAATATTAATACCGCCTATCCCTTGGTCCCCAATACCAAGAATGCTTTCAGAGTCAGTCACGACGATTAAATCAATACCATTTTTGGGTTTTCCAAGATTATAAAATGCCTTTTCAATACCCTCAGGATTATCAATGGAAAGATATAAGCCATCTGAGCGACGGTATCTATGGGAGTATGACTGGATTGCATCACCGACAGTTGGCGTATAGATGATTGGGAGCATTTCTGCCAGGTGTTCTTTCAAAAGACGGTAAAACAAGACAACATTACGGTTATATAAATCATAAAGCAGCCCGTTTTTGAACAAATTGGTCGTCCGCATCGAATATTGTTCATAGACCCTACTAACTTGTTCATCAAGGGTTATTACTTGTGGCGGTAACAAACCTTCAAGTCCAAGGTCTTCCCTTTCCTCTTTCGTAAAAGCTGTTCCTTTATTCAAAAAAGGATTGGAGAGAACTTCTTTTCCTTTTGTTGTAGTTATAATAACATTCTCAGGTACACTCTCAAGTACATTCATGGTGTTTCCTTCCTTCTATCTTAAATTAGCTATTTTAGACAATACCGAAACCATCTTAATAAAATTTTCCTTATCTCACTATTTTTTTAACTAAAAACCCATTTTTGTAACTAAAAAAAGCAGAAAGTAAATCGCTGACTGCTTTGTTTTAGTTTCAATTTTAAATTGCCATTAAAAGCTTAAGCAGCATGATGGCCAAGATTTTAGTGGATTTTTACTTTATTGTCATGATGCTCTTGCAATTGATTTATTAGCTTTTTTCTTTTCGGACATTTTAAATACATAATTAACAATAATAGGACAAACTATTGCAGATATTACACATGCTGCTGCAACTTGTGCAGTAGCTCCTGGTGCTATTGCAGCTAAGGTTGGATCTGCTACTGCAACAACAGCTGGTGTAGCTACAGCATTCCCTGCAGTTGACCCTGTTGCTAAACCAACGATCGGATTTTCTTTAAATAACTTTAATAGTACATAAGCTCCAATTCCAGTGAATGCAGCTATTAATCCTAGTAATATCCCAGGACCTCCAGCTTTTATAATAGTTGAAAGATTCATTCCTGCACCTAATGGGAATGAGAAGAATGGGATTAATAATAATTTACTGCTTCCAAGGAACTTTCTCATATCAGAATCAATATTTCCTAAAATCATTCCTATTACGATCGGAATTAATACTCCTATAAGTGTTTGAAAAGGAATTGTGGCAAGACCAGATGCACCTAATGCAACTAATGTAAAAAATGGACCATCTTTTAAAGAAAATAAAGCATATGCGCCTACATCGGTTTCGTCTCCATATGATGAAGCAAGAGATGCATATAATCCGCCATTTGCATTTAATAATGCTGCTAGGATCGCTAATGGTGATAATCCTAATATTCCGGCAGGCCCAAAAAGCATTGCTACAGTTATACCGATACCTGCACCCACTATAAATTTTCCTGTTAATAATATTGCACCTTTTTTTAATGCCTTTGGTGCTAATTTGAAATTAATTTGTGAACCAATTAAAAACATAAAACACGCCAAAATGGTAGACGATGCTTCTTTACTAAATAATGCCGTTGTAAAACTTCCAATTTGTAAAAATTGTGGGAAAAAGGTATTCGTTAATACTCCTAAAAAAAGTGGAACAACCATCAGACCACCTGGAATTTTATCAAGCGTTTTCTTAATTGGAATTTGCATTTTTAACCCTCCTAAAATAGTTTTATCATCTCGAATGAATCCATTGTTTTACCAATCGCTCAAATAATTGTAGAAAGCGGTTCCATTTTTCTTGCATGATGTACTATGTTTTGTTACCTGTCTATCATATTCTGATGAAAAGTATTTTCATAGTTTATGAAAGTTTTGTAATCCTTTTTGTAAATAAAAAAAGTAAGCAGTTTGAATAACTGCTTAAAAAAAGTTTTTTAATAGGTATTCATTGGATTACATGAATGATTCCCACATGAGGGCTGGTGAATTTTATCCCAATCAAACTAAAACCATAAAAAAGCCACAAGGAAAATTAATTCCCTTGTGGTCATCTATATTTTTATGGGGGAGATTGTATAAAAAAAGATTAATAGTTTTTAGTAAAAAGGGTGTTTATCTGAAACACCCTTTTTAAATTTGTTTTGACTGCTAAACTGCTTGATTTATTTTCTTACATTATTACATTTTGATCGAAATAACGCCTGTGAAGTCGCCATAGATTTTCTTCGATCCAACCATTTTGTAAGCACGGATTTTGTAGTAGGATGCTAACGATTTTTGGGTCCATTTGGCATATAACGTAAAATCTCCACCAGTTACAACATCTTTTCTAAAATTCCAAAGAGTTGTACCCTTAGTTCTAATTAGCAAAGACCGCAAGCTGTTTCCATGCATGCTTGCGGTCTTTCTGTTACAATAACTACTTCAATTAGTAATAATTTTTAGGAGTGATAAAATGATTTCTTTAAATGGAAAAACTGCAATAGTTACTGGAGCAGGAAGAGGCATTGGACGTGCTACGGCTATTGCCTTAGCAAAAGAAGGCGTTCATTTAGGTCTAATCGGCTTAAATATATCTAATCTAGAAAAGGTAGCTGCTGAACTAGCACAATTTGATGTAAAGGTTTCGGCAGCAACAGCAGATGTAACCGATCTTGAATCCGTTACCCATGCTGTTGAACATATCAAATCAGACTTAGGCCCAATTGATATCCTAATCAACAATGCTGGTGTTGCTAAATTTGGTGGGTTCCTTGATCTAACACCAGAAGAATGGGAAAAAATCATCCAAGTCAATTTAATGGGTGTGTATAATGTAACAAGAACAGTATTACCGGGAATGATTGAAAGAAAATCAGGAGATATCATCAATATCTCTTCATCTGCTGGCCAAAAAGGTGCTCCTGTTACAAGTGCTTACAGTGCTTCTAAATTCGCTGTTTTAGGACTAACAGAATCACTTATGCTAGAAGTAAGAAAACATAATGTCCGTGTTACTGCTTTAACACCAAGTACGGTCGTTACTGATTTAGCCATTGATACAAATCTTGTTAAAGGCAATGAAGAAAACGTTATGCACCCAGAAGACCTTGCAGAATTAGTCGTGGCTAGTTTAAAATTTAATCCAAGAGTTTTCATTAAAACAGCTGGATTATGGTCAACAAATCCATCATAAAACGAAGCAGATCCATTGGGGTCTGCTTCTTTAGTTCGAGCAAAATACTCTTATATGTATCAGTGATTCAAGGACATATTTTATCAATATCAACAATTAACTGGTTAACTTCATTCTGTGCTAAGCGTACAAGCATTTGATCGTAGAAAGTAATAATTTGCCCATCCTCTCCATGCTGATGTTTTTTTAAAATAATGACAAATAGTATTTAACTGGTATTCATTAAGGACCGACTTTGTTTAGAAATTCTTAACTTTCTGTAAGGAAAATTCATTGATAGTAGAATCAAATTCACCTGCAATAATGTTCCCTTTTCACGAACAGCCTCTCTCAAAGTCAGTATAGGATAGTTTTCCTACAGAATATGTTAAATAAATCAATACTAAATAGAAGCAGCTCATTCGTTTATTAAAAAAGAGGTGCGACTTATTGTTGGTGTTTATGGACTGATCAAATAGATTAAAAGGCTTCAGTTATTGATACGGAATAGCCTAAGCTTTCTAATCTTCGAACCGAATGGCAACTATAGATTCCTGTCTTTGTTTATCAAAGTAATCTTCGCCTAGGTCAAAAGGGCTTCCCAAAAGTCAGTTCTCCTAACTTAAGGGATAGCCCAATTTTTATTTATACATTTTTATTTGTGGTGCTTCAGTACTGTTACTCTGATTTAATTTACTGTTTTTATAACCGTAAGTAACATAAATTACTAAACCGATTACTAACCAAACCAAGAATCCCTTCCAAGTAAATGCTGAAAGTTGTAGCATTAAATATACACAGAATACAACAGCTAATACTGGTACTACAGGTACCCAAGGAGTTTTGAATCCGCGCTTTAAGTCTGGGCGAGTTTTTCTTAATACAAGAATACCAAGAGAAACAGCAGAGAAAGCGAATAGAGTACCGATATTTGTTAATTCAGCTAATTTGTTTAATGGAATTAAACCAGCAAATACAGCAACTAGTCCGCCAGTTACCCATGTACTAGTTACAGGAACTTGAGTTTTCTTGTTAACATTTGATAATTTTCCTGGTAATAAACCGTCTTTACTGATTGCATAGAATAGACGAGATTGTCCAAACATCATTACGATTAATACAGTTGTAATACCGATGATTGCGCCAAGTGAAATGAAACCAGCAGCCCAATCTTGATGAATAAATGCTAGTGCAAAAGCAACAGGGTCTTTAACACCTAATTGATCAAACGGAACGATACCAGTAAGAATTAATGAAACGACAATATATAAGATTGTACAAATTGTTAAAGCCGTGATAATACCGATTGGTAAGTTACGTTGAGGGTTTTTAACTTCCTCAGCTGCAGTTGATACTGCATCAAATCCAAAGTAAGCAAATACTACTACTGCAGCACCAGCTGTTACCCCATGGAATCCCATTGGCATAAATGGAGTCCAGTTATGCGGTTGAACGTACCAAACACCAACTACGATGAATAGTGCTACTACTGCTAATTTTACAATTACCATGATTGTGTTAAGTTTTGCTGATTCTCTAACACCTCTAGTAAGAATGAACGTTACTAGTAAAACAATGATTACTGCCGGTAAATCAATGAATGTATGTTTAGATGGATCAAATGCACTTGTTAAAGCTGTTGGAAGGTTTACTCCAAAACCATGTAATAAACTTTGGAAATAGCCAGACCATCCACTTGCTACTGCTGAAGATGCAAGTCCATACTCTAGTACCATATCCCAACCTAATATCCAAGCAATGACTTCACCAAAAGCAACATAACTATAAGTGTAAGCACTACCAGCTTCTGGAATCATAGATGCAAATTCAGAGTAACAAAGTGCAGCGAATGTACAAGCTAAACCTGCAATAATAAATGAAAGAATAAGTGCTGGACCAGCGTAATCAGCTGCTGCTACACCAGTTAAAACGAATATACCTGTACCGATGATGGCACCGATACCTAACATTGTAAGATCAAACGCCCCTAGAACTTGTTTAAGTGAACTAGGCGAACTGCTTGAAACTGATTTTTTTCGAAATAAATTCATATGAGCCTCCTCTAAATTCTTGTGCTACTTTTCCAATTTTAATTTTTTAATAGTTACATAGTTGTTTGTAAAAAATAGAAAATTCCGACAACTAAAACCAGAAAAATTTAATTGTTAGAATTAAACGATTTTTATCTTATCATACGATTTTTAATTATACAAAGCATTTTTCAACAAAAAAAAATATTCAGAAATTGTGCAGAACGACTATATTCAGATCATTTTCCATTTAATTTCACCTCCTAAATCATGCACTTAAAATTTTGGCCGTTTATATTAGATAATAAAATTTTGGGAACTTTTTAGTAAGGTATTTATTTCTATATAAAACTTGCTAAAATTAAATAAACAAAGACTTCATGGGCTTATTATCCCTACCCTTGTTACAACCTGACTACAATCCCTGCAATTTGAAGAAACAAATTTATTGGCTAATCCACCAACTGCTTTGATTCTAAATAGAGCGATTGAATGAATTTTTTCATGTTGATTCGGCTTTGATTAGTGCTTTTTTCACTTTTACCTTCAAGCTCTAACATTTTCTTTCGGACTTCCGAGAAATCGAAAAACGTGGATGAATACGCTTCGAATTTTGGATTCATGTAATCTGTTAATCCTAATGAGGCAATATGGATGAGCACATGGTAAATAGCTCTGCGAACCCGTTGTTCGGAGGCTTTCGATTCTTTTTGTATTTCCGCCTCGGTAGCCTGTTCTCCAAGCGATTTTTTGGCATTTCCATAAAATATTTCTTTTAGAGACGGAAAGATGTAGAAGGATCCAAACTTTTGTTTTTGGTATTGCAGGAATTCTAAAATATTCATCAAGTCTTCACTTCCGCTTTCTCCGATAATCCCTAAATCCGAAATCAATGAACGGCCGGCTTCGATTATGTTTTTTGAATGAGAAGAGCCGAATGGTGGCGACTGATGTCCTTTTAATAAAGTTAACGATTCTTGTATGCCTCGAATTGATTTTTCCAGAATCACCCGTTCGTTAACCTTTTTTAACACTCCTGAGATTTCAATCCTGTTTAACGGCTTAGTGATGTAGTATTCTGCTCCTAAACTATATACTTCCCCTATGAGCTCTTTTGCCTCTACTTGCGAAATCATCACAAATTTCCCCTTGAATTCAGAAGAAAGAACACGAATTGTTTCAATTCCATCCCTCTTTGGCATCAGTAAATCAATAAGTACTACGTCTACTTTTTTGAGCGCAAGCAAGTCATTGTCTACCAATGATCCGTCTTCTGCTTCACCCATCACTTTGCCTAAATCCTCATCCTCAATCAAATCTATCAGCATCGCTCTAATAGCTGGATCATCGTCAATAATAAAATAATTCATTTGATTTATCCTTTCTGTATCATCGCATTAATCGGGAGCTCGATAACAAATACTGTTTCTTTATGACTTTCTTTTAGCTTAATATGTCCGCCAAGCTTGTCCACGGTTAGTTTCACATATGAAAGTCCAATTCCTGTAGAAGGATTGCCGGAAGCATCATACTTAGATGTAAACCCCTCTTTAAAAATGACTTCTTTCAACTTCGGTGCAATGCCTGGTCCATTATCACAGACATGAAATTCTACAATCCAGTCTCTTCGAATGACATACAACGATACATGTCCCTCTTTCTCAATGGCTTCCACCGCATTTGCGATCAAGTTATTTATCAAAGATAATACCCTATATACATGATATGGCGGATGTTCCCCTTCGACGTGCATAGAAAACGAAATGTGTTTATTCAATAACTCTGCATACCGTCTATTGGAAACAAGGATAATGTTACTCAGTAACTCAATGCCCATGTAGTCCCCTAGCTTTTCAGTAGAAATCAACTGTGATAGTCCAGCATAAATTCGCTGATTATCTTTTTTTACTTCATGCACGAGACTTGCAATTTGCAGTGCGGTTTGGGAAAAATGGACATGAGAAACTTCCGATTTCAACCTACGATAAAAATCATAACTTATGCGGGTGATTTCTTCCGCATTTTGCATTGTTTTCTTAAGCTGTACCGATTCCTCATACAAATTCGAAATGAACAACAGCATTTGCTCGTTTTGTCTACGTTGATCTTCCACTGCCAATTTTGATTCTCTCAGTTTAAAAATGTTAAAAAAACCAAGTACAAAAAAACTTCGAATAAACGCGATAAAGATAATCTGTTCGATTGAGTGAAATGCAATCATTTTATCGGCTATCGAGTATCGAATCACCATTTCAACTAAACTTGCACCAATTTCTATGACCATTCCTAGTAATCCGATCATAAATGGCTTGTTATGCTGCTCATTCATCTTTGTAAAATGAAAGATGAAAGCGAACACGACGTAATAAAAGAGTACCGGAAAATGACTGTAAAATGCCTCATCAACCGGTATGTCACTGATTAGGACCGCCAAAAAAAACCGAAATACAAACACACTTGTCCCAGTCAAAATTCCTGCAATATTCGGGTGGATGCCCCTTCCCAATAACAAAAATAAGAAAAATGCCGGTGTCCCCAGGCTGACACGGAATGCATCATTGAACGGATAGAATTTAAACTCTCCAGCGAGCGGAACGGAAATCATCAAAAATACAACTGCTAAAATTCGTTCCTTCAGTTCGACACCTCCAAACATTAAACATTTTACTCAAACCTTTGGAAAATTGAAATAGTTGTGAGAAAATTATTTATTTTTTATTTTTTATTTGTAGGTTTTTGTATGATTCTGTATGATTTTGAGTGGTATCGCTTACATTCATATTCTTAATAAATTTGAAGGGGTGTATGGGATGAAAAAACTAAAACTTGGGTTAGCTTGGCAGATTGTAATTGGTCTCATTTTAGGTATCGCAGTTGGAGCTGCCTTTTATGGAAATCCAAATATTGAAGGATTCCTAAAACCGATTGGAGATATTTTTATTCGTTTAATCAAAATGATTGTTATTCCTATTGTTGTCTCAAGCTTAATTGTCGGTGTTGCCGGCGTTGGAAATATGAAAAAGCTTGGTAAACTCGGTGGTAAAACGATTTTATATTTTGAAATCATCACAACTATTGCCATCCTTGTTGGATTGCTAGCGGCAAATATCTTTCATCCCGGTAGCGGCGTTGATATGTCATCATTACAGAAAACAGATATCGGAAGCTATATACAAACAACCGAAACGACGAAAAGCCACGGTTTTGCTGAAACTTTCGTCAATATCGTTCCGCCAAATATCATTTCAGCAATGACAGAAGGAAACATGTTAGCCATTATTTTCTTCTCTGTTTTATTCGGACTAGGTGTGGCAGCGATAGGTGAAAAAGGAAAACCGGTCATAAAGTTTTTCGAGGGAACAGCTGAAGCAATGTTCTATGTGACAAATCTAATCATGAAGTTTGCTCCATTTGGTGTATTTGCATTAATTGGTATAACGGTATCAAAATTCGGTGTCCAATCACTGATTCCATTAAGTAAGTTAACGATTCTTGTTTATTCAACGATGATTTTCTTTGTGTTAGTTGTTTTAGGACTTGTTGCAAGATGGGCAGGCATAAACATTATTCATTTTATTAAGTTATTAAAAGATGAACTGATCCTTGCTTATTCAACGGCTAGTTCTGAGACTGTTTTACCTCGTATTATGAATAAAATGGAGAAATTTGGATGCCCTAAAGGAATCACATCGTTCGTTATCCCAACAGGATATTCTTTCAACTTAGATGGTTCTACGTTATATCAAGCATTAGCGGCCATTTTTATTGCGCAAATGTATGGTATTGATTTATCGATTAGCGACCAAATCTCACTAGTACTTGTATTGATAGTAACATCTAAAGGAATTGCAGGGGTTCCGGGAGTGTCGTTTGTTGTATTGTTGGCAACGCTCGGTACAGTTGGAATTCCGGTAGAAGGATTAGCGTTTATCGCAGGTATTGACCGTCTTTTAGATATGGCGAGAACAGCAGTTAACGTAGTAGGTAACTCGCTTGCGGTAGTTGTTATTTCTAAATCAGAAGGTCAATTCGATAAACAAAAAGCGCAAGCTTATATTAAATCACTTGATTCAGATAAACAAACAAATGTAGCATAATCTTTCTTAACATGATAATTGAGTAGACCTAGATTCACCGACTACTAAAATTACATGCATTGACTACATTTCTTAAGCCTTCTCGCTTTTTTAATATGAGATAAGCTCTTCTTCTTGTAATCAACTAATCTATATAACAACAAATAATCGTTTAAATTAAATGCCTGTATCTTCAAAGTAATTTTCGATACAGGCTCTTTTTACCTATTTACATTGTTATGTTTAGACTGACAAAAAAGAGAAACTCACAGGAGAAAGAGTTTCCCTAATAAGTAGGTGATATTGGTAAAAAAGTAAAATGTAACTGTTCTTTATTATATAAAAATTATTATGTATTGTATTCGTTATTCGCTTTTGTTATTGGAAATATCTTCAATATTCATACCACTAAAACATTACGTTTAAGAATAGCCTTAGTTAACCCTGTATAGGCAACTTCATATTCTGATTTCTCGTTCCAAAACCTAAAGCAATCGCAGCGCCAATACAGCAAAAAAAGCAACCAGCAATCAAATACACTGATGGATCAGACTCGCCGATTAAAACAGAGGCCACTCCACCAATTGCGGGGAAAAGGGCGACCATATAGCCACTTTGAGCTCCTCCAATTTTTTCTACTAGCTTCAAATAGAATAACCATGCAGCAAAAGAAGCAACCAATGTTAAATATAACAACGCAGATAAGTACGTAAAAGATGTTGGAAAAATAAATTCTTTCCCTTGAAACAATATTATTGCTCCCATCAATAAACTGCCCACTGTAAATCCAATTGCATTTGCATAAATGGGATCAACCTTGCGATTTGCATTTCTTGCCGAGCATGCGTCACCAACTGCTGTTAGGAGAGTACCTAGGAAAGCGAAAATAATTCCTTTTATGTCATGGAACCCTTGAAAATTTTCCAGTGTCGGATAAATTAGAATACACACTCCCACTACACCAAGAATACCTCCAATTAGAACTCTCGAATGTAATTTTTCTTTTAAAAAAATCCGGAGAGCAATCGGAGTTAAAATCACTTTTAAAGAAAATACCAATGTTACGATTGCTGCAGAACTCAAAATTGTAGCGTAATAAAGACAAAGATAGCTTAATGCAAAATTACAAATACCAAATGCTATCACAAACGGGATATCTTTACTTGTTGGTCTCCCCTTTGGTCGAATGAACAAAATAAGAACTAAAAATAAAAAGGCTGTCATAACTAGTCGAAAAGTTAAGGATAATTCTAAGCTTACTGGAGTTCCTTGAATTTTTACAGCAATAAAATTAAGTCCCCATACAATCATGCAAAAAATATACATAAATTTTATCATTAATATAACCTCTTCCTACTGTTCCTCCAGTAATTGTAACAAATCAAACTAAAGTAGTTCAAAAGATTCTCGATTCATTTCTTTCAATAATTTGCTTTTTAGTTCAATTAAAAAGCGACCTTCTATTGTGAAGTAGTCGAGTAGCCTTTAACCATTTTTGGCTTTCGGCCCGCAGTCGGGTAGAAAACAAGCGCGCGCAATCAATGATTATTGAGTCACGTTTCTTGTAGCCCCCCTACGATCCTGGACGGTCGGATTTCCCGAGTCCGGTTCTGACCTTGGTTATCATCACATACTCGCCTTCCCTTGTAACCGCAGGATTAAATGTTGGTACACATATTCCCCCATCAGTTATTGGTTTACTTGTATGCTAGTCAGTGAACAAATAAAAAGCTCTGTGTCTTTGTATGTTCTGACTACCCAAGTGCCCAGAGGTCCTTCGCTCCATCATAGGAGTTACCTTGATAGAAGTGTAATTATCTTACGCTTAGGAAGGCATTACCCTTCCCTCATGGCTACTACGACCTCATGCGCCAGTCCTAAATCATCCTACCATTTTCTATTAGCCTCTTATATGATAGGTCTCTATTGGTAAGTACCTTCCCAATTTGAAGTAGGACCTTCCCGTCGTTATCTCTGAGAACCTTTCCCTAGATGCTAGAACCCTTGCCCCGGCTGCCCTTACGGTGCTTTTGACCGTTTCTTCCCGTAAGGCATCGGTCTTCCCCCGTTAGATAAAGGTCGACGCTAAGCAAATCATCCCTCAAAACAGTTTCATAGAGGGGCGTAGATTTCGGGACTGCAGTATTCGTTAATTCCTTCTGGCCTCTAGGTTTGCTCGCCACACAGACTGTTCCGACCTTATTCTCTCTGTGTAGAATAGGCCGCCGTGACTTTTACTTCCAAGCAGAACGTAGTTCGTTACCTCCCTACGCATTGGATATGCTAGTCATCCGAATCGGTCAATTGATGACAGGAGACTTTCACTTCATAAGATTCTCAGCCTTGACGGCTGCTCCACCTAACTGTCTACGCTTAAAGATTAAAGTTACCTTTAATCCTCCAAGACTCGCTACGAGCGAATGGCTAGTTCTTACTCGACGGGAATCCCACCCGTTATATGATACGACCTATGCTCGGCCGCACACGCATGCGTTAGTATATAAGAAGCAAAAAAGGACCTATCGGAGAAAATCCTTTTTTTAAAATTAAACACCTGTCCATTTCTTTTTATTTGTCCAATCATAGGATGTAGAGAAGAAATTAAAAGGAAAAGGTGTTGTTATAATGGGTTGCAACTGTAACAATGAAAGAAATAACGAAAGAAATAATGATAGAAACAGAAGAAGGGATAGAGATTTTACGTTTAATGCGAAAATCACGATTGATAAAGATGAATTCTGTCGTGCAGTAAATCGTTGCAATGATGATCGTGATCAAAACGATGACAGAAGTCGCAAAAATTCTGGTTGGGATAATTGGTAATTTTCGTACCTAACCGCGATAAAAATTTGAGCGAATTAGTACAAGCTAGTGGGGAAATAACTTATATTAGACTTACTCATTTAAAGTCTATACATTTCCCATAATGCAATAACAAAAAAGAATCTTCATAAAAGATTCTTTTTTTTATGAAATAACAAAGTATCCTCTCTTCAAATTTTGTGATTGTTTTTGACTAAATTTATTTTAGCTATCCTTACAAAAAGAAGGATGATGGCTGGAATTTGTTATTTCAAAAAATCAACTTATTTATACTACATGCAGGAGAAAATATAAGCTTTAGATAGTTTAAAAAACTTATATGTTACTTTCGGTCGTCACGATCTTTCCTTCTTAATCCTAATAACCCAGCTAACCCCAATAGTCCAAGCCAACCCCAATCATGATCGTTATCATCGTTTGTATTCGTAGTGTTAGTCACAGGTGTTGGATTGTATCGATTATTCATATTGTTTGAGTACCTATTATTATCAGCTGAGGCATTATTAGTTAAAAATGATAGCGATAATACTATTGAAAATAAAACCAAACACAATCTTCTCAATTAATTCACCACCTTTTTTTTTAGTATAGGAGCATTAATATTTTGAGTAGTAAACGTGAAAACAACCATGGTAAATAAACCCATATTATAAAAAAATCGAGAATAATTTCTTATTTTTTGATAAAGAATAGTTTTGAATCTATTCCGCGAAAAGGAGAATAGCATGAATCTAATAATGAAGGGAAGTAAGATAATTATGGGTATTTTAAGTGGAAATCCACAAGATGAGCCTTTACATTATGGTGAAGTATTTGGATTATGGAGCGCTGTATCAGTCGCGAAAGCAGCACTGGATGGATATCAAGTCTATATAAACCATACTGGTGATCAAGAGTTGAAAGCATTTTTAAAACAAGTAATTGAATCATCAATTAAGCCTTCAATAAAGGAAATAGAAGAAATATTACTACATAACGATATCGCGGTTCCTCCTACACCAGCAGAACGACCTGAAGCAGATCTTGAACAAATCCCAGCTGGAGCAAGATTACAAGATGCGCAAATAGCATATATTGTAGCAGCCGATATAGCAGCAGGTGTTGTAGCAAGTAGTCAAGGAATGAGTCAATCAATTCGTGAAGATGTTGGGTTATTTTATGGACAAATGGGTGCTAAAAAAGCAAAGGATGGAGCACTATTACTCCAAATGATGAAAGATAAAGGTTGGTTGGTCCCACCGCCTCTTCATCATGAAACAAAACAACAATAATAATAACAAGTCAATAAAATTTGCAAGTGAAAATATAAGGAGTAATAAAATGGAACATGGAAAAGTAAAGTGGTTTAATGCAGAAAAAGGTTTTGGTTTCATAGAACGTGAAAATGGTGAAGATGTATTCGTTCATTTCTCTGCAATTAAAAGTGAAGGGTTTAAATCCTTAGATGAAGGTCAAGCAGTTACTTTCGAAGTAGAGAATGGTCAACGTGGTCCACAAGCAACAAATGTTCAAAAAGCATAAATAAAATAAAGCAGGCTTAATAATATAAAAGGGTAGAAAAAAGTATTTTTTCATGTTAAAAAGATACTTTCTTTATATAATTTGTTGGTTATTCTTAATAAGTTAAGGATAGATATTCACTTTTATTAGCTAGTTTAATCCTATAAAAATTAACGACTGTTCTATAATTGGAAAATAATAAATTTCGTAACTGGACAGTCGATAAGTTTTTTTCAAGAAAGAATTGATAAGAAATAAATAGCCCCTGTATCAAAAAAGATACAGGGGCTATTTATTAAGAAAGAAAAACGGTTTCCTATTTAATTTAAGAAATTTATGATCTAGTCCTTTAAAGTGCTTACTAGCATCACTAACTTTTCTTTTTGTTCAACTTTCATAGTAAGTGCATTCTAAATCCGTTCAATACGTTCTTCTAATTTTGCTCCATTCGAATCAACTTGGAGTTTTATATCTGATAAATCACCAAATACCCATCTTTTTAATTCTCTTTCAGATTGTTCTAGATTGAATTCTAGATAGGTTATTTCTTCGAAGCTTCTTCTCAAAGCTTCTCTTGTTTTTATCCAAAAATAAGCCATATTAAATAAACTAGATTTGTATTCATTAATTTGATTTCCATCTAATTTAGATACTTTCAAAAATATCACTTCCTTCTAAAAAAATATTTCTGCCCCATTAACCCTGTTTCTTAAAATCTATATTCTGTTATACAATAAAAAAACCCTTGAATATCAAGGGTTTTTTGGTATGATCCAACTGGACTTGAACCAGCGACCCCTACACAGAGTACGAGTATTATACAGTAATTATGAATATTTTAGTTCAATTAAGTCCAGTAAATCAAGCGGTTGATGAAATTTTATTCATTGCAACTCTTTTAATTCTATTGTTTCTATTATGTCCGTGCAATTTCTGTGCATTTGAAAAGTAAAGCTTTATTATGAGGTAGGGTGAATTGCACAAATTTAAAATTGTAGAAGAAATCACAGAATTTCACAATTACTTAAACCCTTTGAAAACAAAATTATAAATGACTACATGGAAAAATATAATCATCATGAACATCTGCTTCGATTAAGCGAAGCGCTAGTAGATCTTAGTAAAAATAGAAATTACGATCCTACATTTTGAAAAATCGAAAAAACGGATTGGGCTGAATGAAATAAGTATGTATAAATTTTTTACACTGTCTTTCTCTTATCAAGGCTCTGTTAAAGTAAAATCTTAATATATAATAACTGAAAAAGACTACTTAATTTTGACAGTCCTTTCACAATCCTATTTGAACTAATGCCAGTCAGTTCAATGAGGAATTTCAATTTGATTAACTTTTAAATAATTCTTTCCCATCCTATTTTGAATCGACTTGTGTTTTAAAGCGTTTAGAAAAAATTAATAGCCAATTATGACTATCCAGACTAATTGTGTTGAGTATAGGAATAAAACTAAACGATAAACTCCGGGATTCATTGAACACCGGAGTTTAAACCTTATATTCTATTGCAATAGCTTATTACTTGTTTATTTTTTAAAGATGCTGTTCACATCTCGATTCGTATTTAGCAGGTCTTCAACTGATGGCAGACCGGAAATATACCCTACGCCACCTGTACGATCAATACCGATTTCAGTTTCCATTGCTTTAATTAATTCAGCTTTATTAACAGCTGTAATGTTTTTACCCTCTAATTCATCACCTGGATGCTGGAAGTTACTCATAATATAGGAGAACCCATTACGATTGTCGATGGCAGACAAACCTGTTGATTCTGCTCCTGCAGGATTCGATAAAATCCTTGATAATTCTTTGGTGTCAACATTATAAGCCCATACGTAGTTATTTGTATGCATGCCGCTGTCCTCACCAATGAATAATGTTCTTAGTGCTTCTGAGTAGCTTAAGTTGTCGGGATTCGCTATTTTTCCCACATTAGCTGTGTTCCCATATGCATCTGGACCAGGTAAATCCTCACCTTTTATTAATCCTAACATATTGGCTGCAATATATTGACTGTGAATCTTTTGTCCGCTACTGTCTTTTTGATCACCTGTCAAATTCAATTGATAGGTAACCCCAGATTTAATTTTTGGCAATTTTATATCATCGGAAGGATCACTAGCATTTTCAAGCATACCATTGCTTTGGTCCGAAATGGCAATATACACTTTCTTATCTTTTTCGTTTAAAGTAACACCTTCCATTTTATTGAATTCGGAGGTAGCACCAAGCATAGCTGCATAACGACGAGATTCTAAAAATGCTGCTGCCTTTTCCATTCCAGGCTTTACTTTTAGGTATTCTGTTTTTCCATATGTGTATTGCTTAATCGCTTTGAATCCTTCTTTAGGTCCTCCAGCGATTTCAAAAATATCACTGAACTTCACGCCGCTATCGATTATTGCTTTGATTTCTTCGTCGGAAGCATGTCCTAATTTAATCCATTCCAAGTTTCCGGAACCGCCATTTTCCGTCCCGTTTTGATGGAATTTCGCGGCATAAAGTGTACCGGCAGAAAGATCCTTCTCTTTATCAGCTACATACATAAACATCGTTGTGTAGGAACCGTCATCACCAAAGAAAGCAGTGCGGTTATCAGGCATCATTTTCATTAATTCATGAGAAAAACGGCCGATACTGTAGTGTTTTGAAACGGAAGCTTCTCCATGATTGTCTACCTTAATTTCCGGAATAAATCCATAGAAATAAGGATTTGCTTTTAATTTGTCCCCAAAATAGAGCTGGGCAAAGCTTTCAACGGAAGTCCTTGCAGATGAGGTTGGATTTAGTTCAAAACTACGTGCATCCGGTTCATACTCTTCAGAACCTAAGTGGGTATTCCAAGGCGATAAAGAACCATTACAAGGGATCCAAAGACCGTTTACGCTAGAGAAGTCAATTTTACTTACACTTGTAGGAGTGAGTTTGCCTGAATTCTTATCCTGCTGAATAGTTGATAAAGACATCGAAGCAGGAACGATTCCATAAGCAGACTTACCCGCGGCATCAAATGTTTGATATTCATAATGGGTGACCATATAAATCTTTCCACCAATAGGGTTTAACAGACTATTGGCATCGGGAGCATCAGATACAAAATATGTAGAGTTTCCTGCTACACTTTTATCAACAATCGGTTTCCCGTTCACATCAATAGGTGTACCAGCTGGAATGAACTCTCCATTGTTCATTACGATTTTATCTTCAGATTTGAAAAGCCTGTTATATGAAAGCGGGAAATTCTTTACTTCACCATTACTATATTTTACATCCAGAGATGCGTTCGAATAGGTTTGAACCATCTTATCAATAGTTTTTGGCGCATCCATCCCATTAAATTTTACAGAATCAATCGTTACATGTCCTTTATTTTCCATGGCTGAAACCGGCATTACAGCGGGAATCGTTAATGCTAGTGCTAATACTATCGTTGCTCTTTTTTTAGTCAAACGTCCTTTTTTCATAATTCTCCTCCTTGGATCTTTTCTAAAATCTATTTAACAAGATTAGAATAGTAGGAGTGTGTCATATTACTTTAGTAATATTGTAAATATTTTGTTAGTTTTTGTAAATTACCGTGACGTGAATCTGGCGATCGATCCGGTGACGGCTTGTATATCCGTTATAGGAAACATAAAAAGGCAGCGCCCAATGGGCTTGCTGCATTACTTTAAAATGAGTTGCGAGATTCACTCTACATGTATAGTTTGTATATGGCAATTCCTAAGATGCTGGTGAGTTTATCTTTTGGAACGCTTACTTAAAAATGCAGAGTGTTTTATTTACAATTCAGTTTTATAGGTACTTACGGTTTTTTCAACTTTTCCAAGATCAGATAATTACCGATTTTGATCAGCTTTAAACTTAGCGACTTTTTCTCCCATAACAATTCTGTTGGCTGATTTCAGCTAAACTGGAATGCTGTTAATCAATCTTTCAATATTGAAGATAATCAAGAATTAGTCTCAAATGCTCGTGAACTTTGGATTGGAGCGTATCATATTATCTTTTAATAACCATTCCTTCTAGCATTGAGATTTTCTTCTAAAATAGATAAATTTTCTTTATGAAGACCACATTATTGTTAACAAGTCCCATATTTTGTCGTCAATCAAACTGAAGGATCAAACCTGAGTGCTGTTAAGTTATCACAAGGTGAGTGATAGAATTTTGTTTGGCCCTCATGAAGTGTCATTGTCAGCAACGATAACTAAGTGACATAGAGTGTTGAGTTGAAAGAACTGAGCAACTTGGCAAATATGGTAGACATCATCTGCCTAATATTTTTCAAAAAACAACGTTTTTGAAAAACTACCCGAATTCATTCCAGAACCCGGGTAGTTTGCGTTGTCTTTTTTATAAAAATATCACTTAACATATGTAATTAAGCCGGTTGAGTTACTAATTATATGTTTGACTTTGCTAATCGTACCCAGCAGATCTCGTCTAACCTCGGTGGATGAACTTTTTTTATTACGGGAAGAAAATCACCCAATCGATCACAACATCATTATTTAATTTAATTGCAATTGTTCCGCCCCACATTTTTGTTTATTTGATAAATCACCCACAATGATTTTTAAATTCTCATGTTTGATTGAGATTGAATTTTCTCGGCGAACATATGCGGTCACAGCATCACCGTTTTGAAGAGCTCTATTTAATACTAGTTGAACAAGATGATTTTCTAGATATGTCTGAATAAAAATAACTTAGTACATACTGATTATTGGTTATTAGAAGTATTAATTGACTAGAGGTGAAAGAGAATGATTCATCATCCCCCCGCGAATTTTACAATAAGTCTTCTTAAAAATATTGAAACAATCAAGGAACAATTGAACCATACAACTGAATTAGTTGTCCGAACGATTCGAATCGGTGAAACCAAATACAATCTAGCACTCGTCTATCTAGATGATCTCGTGAATACTGATGTGATTCGCGACTTCCTCATTACACCGTTGTTTTTATTTCGAAAAATGGAAAAAAGTGATACGGGATCGTTTATCGACCACTTAGCTTCTGAACACATAAGAGTTTCTTCAGCTGAAATGGTGTCATCTTTCGAGGACGCACTGAACGGGATCGTCCGAGGGCAAACACTGATTTTAGTCGATGGATTTGACAGTGGGATCATTGCGGAAACTGCTCAATGGGAAAAACGTTCGGTTGAACAAAGTAGCAGACAGCGTTCACCAGGTGGTCCAATGATTGGACTGTCGGAGCTATTAAAAGTGAACTTGAATTTAATACGTAATATTATTCAGTCACCGAGTTTATGTGTAGAAACAAAGCAAATTGGGCGCTATACAAAAACGGAGGTTTCAATTGTGTATTTGAAAGATAAAGTCGATAGAATCGCGTTAGAAAAAGTACGAACGCGAATTGACATATTGGATGTCGAATACGTTCTAGAAGGTAGAGTGGTGGATGAGGCATTAGAAGGAAGGAAAAAAACCATCTTTCCGCTTGTATTTATTACCGAGATGCCAGATATTGTAGCTGCCTCTTTATATGAAGGGCGAATTGCTGTACTCGTCAATGGCACGCCGACCGCTTCCATTGTTCCTTCTTTATTCGTTCAGTATATGGCACAGCCGAACGAATACTATCTGAAAGCTGGAAAACTTTCTAACCGATTGATTTTATTTTTTTGTTACTTTCTGACAGTCTGCTTACCGGGAATCTATGTTGCAGTCGCTAACTTTCATTCCAATTGGTTTCCTTCCAAGTTTGCCAAAGATTATTTCACAGCATCAGATACAATCCTCTCCTATTTTTGGGAAGTATCGCTATTTATGATTATTTTATACGTTTTGATGCTCACTTCTTTTCGGATTCAAACTGATATCATCATTGTGGCTTCTTTAGTTGGAACTATGATGATTAGTTCGACAGCAGTTGATGCCGAACTAGTCCATCCTCTTAGTTTAATCATTGTAGGAATGACATTTCTGGCCAGCTTACTGTTCTCAACTGGTGGTATGGCGAGTGCAGCGCTTACATTACGTTATCCATTTTTATTACTAGGAAATTTTATTGGGTTGTCAGGAATGGGAGTTGGATTCATTTTGTTGATACTTTATATGGCAAGCTTACGATCTGTCGGTGTTCCGTATTTAGCACCACTAATCCCGTTTCGACCACAAGAATTCAAGGATGTCTTTTATCGTGGAGACTTAAAAAGGCTGATTAACAGTCCACACAAGTATCCTCATGATGATAAGGAATAATACTTAGTAACCTATCATCAACGAAAAAAGGATCTTCGATTGAGGATCCTTTTTTGCTGTTGATTGAACCAAACTGCTTGTTAGCACAATAAAAAGAGCTGCAATGGTAACCCTTGATTTTCAACTATCGCATGCGTTAGCCATCCATGCATCCTCAGATTCACAACATTGAATGGAAGTTTATAACGTACTCCCATGGTAGTTCAATAAGATATTAAAGTTTATTTTTTAAAGGTGCGTTTATAATTTTAATTTTGTCTTAAAGAAGACTACAAAACTTACGGACTATTCGATTGCATATCTTGAGTAGCTTCTTTTATCGTCCCAATCACCGAAATGACTGAGCCAATTGCTTGGATCCAACTACCTGTTATTTCTAATGTTTCTGAATTCTCATTGTTATTTCTTAAATAGGGCTCATAACCATAGCCATTCTTTTTCTTTTTATTTACTATTCCATTAGGACTGTATGAATTTTCATTTTCATTGTCATCATCGTTGTTTCCACTTTTATTTAATTCATATGTCCCACCTATAGCTTGCAATGAGTTTCCTGTGGCTTGCAAAAAGTTCCCTATAAGGTTTTCTGAATGCCCAGGAAAGGGGGCGAGCTCAAGTCCATGGCCAAAATTAATTGCTCCACCTAAAGCTTGTATCCAGTTACCAGTGATGAATAGTTTTTGGTCTATTTCTTTTTTAAAGTCAATAACCAATCCCGTAACTACAATAGAATTTCCAATTGACTGAAATTCCTTCCCAACAGTTCTAAGGACATTCCCTTGTACATCAGCTTGTAAAGCATTTCCACCTGCCTGTAAAACATTTCCCAATAAATTTAAGTCATTTCGCAAATTACTTTTTATAAAGTACAATGGCGTAGAACTGAGTGCAGCTGAAATCGTTCCGACAGCTACGATCACAGAACCAAATATTGATATAAATACGCTTCCCATGTCAACCGCCAACCTGCCAATAGGTCATATAATTTGTAATGCTTTTTCAATCATTTAGGTATATAGGAAAAACCAGGATATTTCACTACAGGCCATTTCTCTTTGCGTAAAGCACTTATTAATTCTGGTCCTACATTTAAGTTGCTTTGTATTAATTCATTTGGAGTTAACGCCATCCACTGATTTAGTGACACATCTTCAAAACGGTCACTTTTAAATATTTCTAAAACCCATAATGTATCGGTCCCCGTGTGTTGAATATAGTGTCCAGTTGCAAAGGGAACATATCCGACATCACCAGCTCGATAGTCAAATGTGCGAGCTGCTCCGTTTTCAGTAAATACAGTCATTCTTCCTTGTCCCGTAAGATAATACTGCCACTCATCGTTGTTCGGGTGCCAATGAAGTTCCCTCATTCCACCAGGTTCAATTTCTACGAGTGCTGCAGCTACAGTTTTAGAAATTGGAAAATTAGTAGAGTCCACAATTCGAACGCTGCCACCAGGGGTTTTGATGGGTGTTTGTTTAAAGAGCTCATGCTTAAAGGTTAAAGGAACTTCTCCATATGGTGACTGGACTTCTTGACTTTCAATCGCACCTGGTACCTCTCCTTGATAAATATAGACCTGCCCTGAAGGAATAGTGCTAAACGCACTCTCGGGTACACCAAAATTAGACGACAAAACCTCTTTTGGAGTGTGTGCGAACCAAGATGAAATGGATAAGGTGGACAAATCGGAAAAGTTTCCATCATCGAAGACTAGCAGAAATTCACAATCCTCTAACCCTTGAATTGAATGTGGGATACCAGCTGGAAAGTACCATAAATCCCCTGGACCCACGTCTGCAATAAAATTTTTCCCATTTTGATCAACTGAGGTGATGCGTGCCCTTCCTAATAGCATAAAAGACCATTCTGCTTGTTTATGCCAGTGGAGTTCTCGTACTCCCCCTGCTGTTAAGCTCATATTTACTCCCGCAAGTGTGGTCGCTATAGGTAACTCCCTAGCAGTAACCTCTCTGGACCATCCACCGTGTTTTAAAATCATAGAAGTATCTGAGAATGAGAATTTTAAGTTAGGGACCAAGCCATTATCTGTAATAGGTGGGACTAGCATATCTGGATTTTGAATATCACGCATAATATTACGTGGACCATTGTCAACCCCACCAGCTCCATCACTTCTGATTGGTTGAGGAATATTACCAGTTGTTGATCGAATAACTCTTTTTTCCATCAAACCACCTCTATGTTAGTTAAAATTCAGAAAAAAATCATTCTCGTATTATTATGTATTGAGTTTCGAATGTGTGCCTATCTTTAATTCACACCATAATTAAAAGCTTTTTAAAGGTACATTTAAACTATAACAAGATTGATTTTTCCATTTAATATAAAAAAGTAAAAGGATCATTGATCTTGGTCAAATATTTTTTGAAGGAACTTCAGCCCCTACAACGAAAGGATTTAACTGCTGGTTTATTCCTGCAACCAATGTAAGATTCCTTGATGCCTTAGTGTCTTCTGTCCAAGTTGTTTTCAACTCCAAATAAAAAATGATGAGACCACATATTATTTCTTGAGTAGTTTGAATATCCCAGATATTTTACTATAAACTGTTTTTCCTTTTGCAGTCTGTTTATTAATTCAGGTCCTACATTTAGATTATCTCGAATTAGTTGAAGAGGTGTAATCGCTATCCATTGATTTAGAGAAAGGTCTTTAAAGGGGTTACTCTTAAATGTCTCCAAAACCCACAAGGTTTGATCACCAGTATTCTGAATATAATGCCCCAAATCCAAACGGTACATATCCTACATCCCAAGCACGATAATCGAAAGTACGGGCAGTACCATGTGGTGCAAAAGCGATCATGCGCACCGTACCTGAAATATAATACTGCCCTTCATCATTGTTTGGATGCCAATGCATTTCTCTCATTGCGCCTGGTTTAATTTCTAATAACGATGCGGCAATTGTTGTGGAAATAGGAAAGTTGATAGAATCGACTATACGCACCTTCCCGCCCCGGGGTTACAATCGACTCTTTAGCAAGTAGTCGATGTGTAAATGGTTTCGGTACCGTATGGGTCTTCAACCTTTTGACTTTCTATGACCGGGAACGTTTGCTTGAAAAATATATAGTTGATCATCAGGAATATTTGCAATAACACTTGTTTTTACACCGAAATTTGCCGACAGCACTTCCTTTGTGTGTGCGAACTACCCTCCCCCGCTTTTTGAATAAAGAAAATCCGACCTTCGACTTTGAAGAATCGTACCCGATACTTTAATTACATTTCATAAGAATCTTCTTTACAGCTTTGACAAAATCTAAGGCAACTGTGTTTTCTTGTTAGTATCCGTCCAAGCCCACCATGCATAATTTATTAATAGTTTAAGAGGGAATTTTAAAATTTTTTTTGGAAATTTATAATTTGAATGAGCAATGATTGGTTAAACAGGAATTTAGAAAAGGAGGATGTGAATGAAAATTAATGATGGCGTCACAGATAATTTGAACATCTTTTCCAAAAAATGCACCAATCCTCATTGTAAAAATCCAAATTGTATATGTGGAGATCAATGTAAATCCACTTCCAATAACCAATGTGGCAGTAAGGAACAAACCCCCTCAAAAATAATTCTCTCTAAATTTAAAGAAGAACTCCCTATTCCACCTATTTTAAAACCTCGATGGAAAGATCAGTATTATACTTATTACGAAGTAAGTATGACTGAGTTCAAGCAATCACTTCATTGTGAGTTAAATGAGACCACTGTCTGGGGGTACGAAGGCAGCTACCCGGGACCTACAATTAAAGTAGAAAAAGGTGAAATCGTCTTTATCAAATGGATCAACAATCTCCCTGATAAGCACTTATTTCCTACAGACTATACGGTTCACGGCGCACATGAGGACGTACCTGAAGTACGTACGGTAGTACATGTACATGGTGCTTGTGTTGAATGGGAAAGCGATGGCTATCCTGAAGCTTGGTTTACAAAAGACTTTAAACAAGTTGGGCGTTATTTTAGAAAGCAAGTATATCAATATGATAATTGCGGTCAAGATTCCACACTTTGGTATCATGATCATGCACTTGGTATCACTAGGCTCAATGTGTATGCGGGATTAGCGGGATTCTATCTGATAAGTAATCAACAGGAACATTTATTAAATTTACCAAGTGATAATTATGATATTCCACTTATGATACAGGACAAAAGCTTTAATAAGGATGGTTCACTTTACTATCCAAGCCAGCCAGATAAAACAATCCCAGAATTGCAAACATCTATTATTCCTGAATTTGTTGGGGATACAATTATCGTGAATGGCAAAGTACATCCCTATTTAAAAGTGGAACCAAGAAAATATCGCTTTAGGCTACTAAACGGATCTAACACCCGCTTCTTTCGAATTAATCTTGATTCTGGTCAGTATATGTATCAAATTGCTACGGATGGAGGATTGATGCAACACCCTTTAGGGATAAAAGAAATTATGTTAGCACCTGCTGAACGTGCTGAAGTAATCATTGATTTTACGAATCTTGAGGGAAATAATATTATCATGAAAAACGATGCTCCCGCTCCTTTTCCAACCGGTGATCCTGTAGATGAAAATACAGGTACTGTGATGCAATTTAGCGTAACTCTTCCATTATCAAGTGTTGATACAAGTGTGATCCCAGCTTTTATGCTACCTGTTCCAAAAATAAATGAACAATCAGTTTCAAAGGTACGGTACCTAACTTTAAATGATAATATGGATGAGTACGGTCGTGAATATATGCTATTGGATAATAAACAGTGGGATGCCCCTGTATCTGAAAATCCAAAATTAGGTTCAACTGAAATATGGTGCTTTATTAATTTAACAACTGATACACACCCTATCCATCTTCACTTAATTGATTTTCAAATTCTCGACCGAAGAGAATTCGACGTAGAAAAGTATAACAAGGAAAAAATTATCCATTATACGGGTCCCGCGATAACTTCAGAGCCACTGGAACAAGGATGGAAGGATACCGTTCGAGCCGAACCTAAACAAGTAACTCGAATTATCATGAAGTTTGGTCCTTATACCGGTTTGTATGTATGGCACTGTCACATATTGGAGCACGAAGATTATGAAATGATGAGACCGTTTATCGTTATCCGATAATTGACTACGAATTTTATTATTTTCTAAACCCTAAAGATCTCCTAAAAAGAGCAATAATTATACTTATAAACCACATTGGACCAACACCTAATGTGGTTTTTCTATTAACCTAACCATCCATTTAGCACAATAAAAAAACCGACTAAGCAGTAGTTCATGTTGTTCAACGTAGGAGTTAGTTCAACAACGCTGGACTGCTTCGGTGATTTTTTTTATTGGACTAGTTCAATAAATGACCCAGTGGCGTTGGCAATGTTGATGGTGCTATCAATTTCAAATGAAGTTAAATAACCTTAGCTCTACTGAATATAGGGCTTTGGCTGCGTCCCTTTTATTTATTGTCTACTTGACAGGGGTAATTCCAATACAAGGGCTTTTTTATTATATAAATCTATTAATTCTATAGTTTCCAATATGTCTGTGCAATTTATGTGCAATCGAAAAGTTTTTTTCACGAGGTAGGGTGATTGGTGTAATAGGAAACTGATTGTTTAATTTATATATACGATAAACAAATTATAATTCATTCAGGATTCACTATTTTATTCCAAGATATATTGACTTAAAAAATTATTTACCACTAGAAGAAAAAACGTTTCTTATCCAACAATCGTAAACATTGTTGCCATAGAACAATGTTTACCTCAACTACGTAAAAAACGACACATAGCAAATGCTACATGTCGTTTGATTAATTATGCTTCTACAGTATTTTGATCCATTCCACTTCCGTATTGCTTTTTAAAAGCTACCGCAAAGTATGCAAAAGATAATACACTAAATAAAACAATAAAGCCCAATAAGATCATTACATTATGCCACATTAAGCTATAGTCTCCTGTGGAAATAACTACCTTAAATGCTTGAACAGTATATGTCATTGGTAAAATCGCATTAAAGTGTTGTAAGAATTTCGGAACTAGTTCTAATGGGAATGTACCAGCACTTGTTGTTAGCTGTAAAATTAACGCAATAATAGCAAGGAATCTTCCTGGTTCTCCAAAAACAGTTACTAAAAATTGAATTAACGCTAAAAACGCGAAACGCGAAACAAGACTAATTAATAAATAGTAAGGTAAAGATTTAACTTCTAGACCTAATATACTTATTAATGCCACACTTGCAATAACTGATTGAATGATTCCTACCACCATTAAAATACCTGTTTTTCCAGTAAACCAAGCAAAAGCATTTTTAGGACGTGATGCAGCAGCTCTCATTGGGTAAACAACCGACATCAATAGACCACCTACATATAATCCCATTGAAAGGAAGTATGGTGTAAAACCTGTTCCATAGTTAGGAACATTATTTATACTTTCTTTTTTCAATTTAACTGGATTTGAATACATATCTAATTGTTTATTATTTACACCAACATCTTTTGTTTGCTCTTTCGCATCACCTAATTTTGTTGATAACTCATGTGATCCATCTTTAATTTTTCCTAATCCGCTGTTCAGTTGATTTGATCCATCCGCCAGTTGATTTACACCATTTTCTAACGCTGGTGTATTATCGCTTATTTGACCTATTCCACCTGCAATTCGACTCATACCATCTACTAATTTTGGTGAATTACTACTTAATTTATTTGCTCCATCATTTAGTTGATTAATACCAGACAGTAATACCGGTGAGCTTTCCGACAGTTTATTTGTTCCATTTGCTAAAGCTTGAGTTCCTGTAGCAAGCTGTTTTCCACCGTTATTTGCTTCTCCGAGTTTTTCACCAAATTGAGTTAATCCATTTGTCAATTTTGATTGACCAGCAGCTAATTTACCTACACCTGCTTCAAGTTCATTACTTTTTTCATTTAAAGTAGTCGCTCCTGCTGCTACTTGCTTACCACCTTGGCCTAGTTGCCCTGCTGCAGATGATAAATCACCTACTCCACTTGCAACCTGCTTACTACCTAAAACTAACGCTTCGATTTTTGCATTATAAGCATCTTGTTGTTCCTTAGGTAATGAAGATAATAATGGTGCTACTTCTTTCTGTAATTGAGATAGCCCGTCAGCTACTTGGCTAGCTCCTATTTTCGCTTCATTCGCCTTATTTTGCCATGTAGTTAAATTAGTTGATAATGAATTTGCACCATCTGCTAATTGTTGAGTACCGGCTTTTAATTGAGGAAGATTTCCGTTTAATAAATTTAACCCGCCTAACACTTGTTTTGAGCCGTCAAGTAGTTGACCGTTTGCTGAATATAATTGATCTAAACCATTTGACAGAGAATTCATACCAGTATTTAACTTAGACGCTCCAGCATTTAAGTCACTTACACCTTTTGAAAGAGGTCCTACACCATTATGAAGTTGGTTAATCCCTTGAGATAATTTTCCTACACCATTTGTGTATGCTACTAAACCATTTTTCTCTTTTTGAGAACCATCATTTAATTTACTAGCACCTTCTTTTAATTCAACTGATTTACCTGCTAATAATTTAAGTCCATTTGCAAGTTTCTCTGAACCATCCTTAGCAGTTCCAACACCTTTATCTAATTTTGATGACCCATCACTAGCTTGAGCAATGCCACCAGTTAATTCGCCAATACTATCGTAAATCGTTTCTACATAATTTCGAGTTATTGTATTAGAAATTTTTTCTTTTACTTTTTCGGATGCAGAATTTCCAATTTGTGCTGATAGAAAATTGAATCCTTCATTTGGAATATATTCCATTGTTAAATGTTTTGGATTTTTTTCAGAAACAGAAGCAGCGTTTTTTGAAAAGTTTTCAGGAATACGAACTGCCATATAATATTCTTGATTTTTCAAACCTTTCATAGCCTTTTCATTACTAACAAACTTCCACTTGAAATTGTGATCTTTTTTAAGATTCTTAACAAAATCTTTTCCTATGTTTAAAGACTTTCCGTCAACTGTTGTTCCTTCATCTAAATTTACAACTGCTACTGGTAATTTCTTTAAACTTCCGTACGGATTCCAAAAAGCCCATAAAAACATTCCACTATATAATAATGGCACTAACAATACTGCAATCACTGGAATTAAAAGCTTTTTGTTTCGTACAATATGACTTAATTCATTTCCAAATTGTGAAAACACGTCTCTCTCTCCTTCTTGAATTGAACAATTGACCATATTGTTCAAATGGTCAATTTTATTTATTTAAAAATGGATTATCATTTTGACAATCCATTTAAAATATAGAAATTAAATAGTTCTGTAATACGTTGCTTATCTAGAGGCTCGTGATCTCTGCTCCATTCAATTGTTAGTGTTGTATACAACCTGTATAAGACTACAGCAGTGATTTCTGCATCACATTGAACGATTTCATTTCGATTATTCGCTTCTTCAATCTTACGCTTAAGATATTGAATAATCACATTGTTAATTCTCTTAATTGCGTCATGGACCTCAACTGTTCCAATTTCACGTTGTTCTTGAAGAAGTTTAATCGTTAAATTATGTTCTTTTTGAAATTCCGTAATTGTTTCGATTCCTTTATGAACTTGGGTAATAAAAGAATCAGAATCACAAATGGCATTTTCCGCTACACTTTTCATATCTAAAATTAGATTATCGATGATTTCATCAAATAATTCCTCTTTATTTTTGAAAAATGTGTAGATCGTTCCTTTTCCAACATTTGCTTGCTTTGCAATTTGACTCATTGTTGTAGCTTTATAACCAAATGTTCCAAAAGATCTTGTCGCTGCCTCTAAAATACCTTTCTTTTTACTTGTACTCAACGTATTACGCTCCTTTTTGACTAACTGACCAAAAATGTATTTCAGTCAAACTGATGTTTTTAATTTAACATACCTTTTTCATCTTTTCAACTTTGATTTTAAATAAATAGACTTTTTTTGTAATCTTTTTATTTTTTTAAGAATGTGATTAGTTGATTACAGCTCCATGTTTAATAATATTTGCACCATTTAACATGAGAATACGATACTCATGTGACAATAAGAACAAAGGAGTTGCTTCTGAAACAAGACTATTAGTAGTGAAAGTATTAAATAACTATGGATTAGGACAAGACTTTTGTATAATTGACAGTGTGGAATGGGCTACTATTTACTATTATTTTTAGGGTTATCCTTTCTAATCTAACTTGTTTAGAAAGGATAACTTTTTTTATTTAAAGGTATTACAATATCTTATACTGATGGGAATGTATAGTAACCTTTAAAAGGTACAAAATCTTCTTTTTGAAGGACGGCAAATTAATTGAATCATTGTATACATTTTAGGGGGGATTTTGTTCAACTGAAAAGATGTCCGAAATCTTAAGGCATCTTTGGCTAGATAACCACCTTTACACTGTTTTCGCCATTGCTCTACTAAATATCAAGTTCACTACAATCACTAGGACTGCACCGATAATGGTTGCAAATATACGGTCGAACAGAATTATAAACTGGAACGGCTTGCCGGCTTCCATGGTCAAAATAATGAGCGGAATCATGGTTGCAGAGTATACAAGATAATTTCGAACCTTTAGAAGAGGTCGGACACCTGCGAAAAGCCCGATACTTATAATTAACCCCCAAATTGGTAGCTTAGTTGCGAGAAGCAAGCTCGCAACTATCACGCCGATTACTGTACCAAGCACTCGTTGTGTTGTTTTGATTGGTAAAAGTTCTATTTTCCGCTGAGTAAGGATCACTACTGTAATTGCAATCCAATAAAAGTGGTGCTCGGGCCAAAGTATTCGCAATCCCTCAGCTATACCTAGACATAACGCGAGCCTGATTGGGAATTGCCAACCGGATAGGTGTGCAATAGAATTCCGCCATAGAATGATTTTTCTCGATGTTGGTTTCACAGTTACATCCAGCGATGATTTAAAACAACGGTGTACCCATATACCTAGCACCAAACTGACACTGACGGTCCAAATCGCCCCTGCTAAGATTGAAAAAATTAGTTCCATCCGGTACTCCGTCTGGTCGACCATGTTGAGGATGATGATTAGGAATACGACAAAGCGTGTTGTTGTCACCGCCAAGGCACGACTATATCCGCCAATTAACGCAGCAAGGCTTACCAGCAGAATCAAGACTCCAAATGTCAGATAGCCATGTCCGGAAGAGAGAACAGCAGCAATCGCAGCGAGCACTACTGATATCAGCGCTGATGCCAACTTTTTCCCGTGATTTATAAAACTCGAACCGACTTTCACACTACTGACTGCCAAACTGCCGACCGTTGCAGCAAAACCAAGGGCGGGATAGCCTAAAACTGTGGCGAACAGAACAGGTCCGGCCATACCTATGCCGGCGGAAATGAGTTCTACTATTTCTACCTTGGCCTCCTTAGACCAAGAAAACAGTAGCGCCCTATATGTCTTTACATCCATCTATTGCACCTCTTCCGACCCAAAGAATAGGGTACAGTTTAATAATAGGCTCTTTCTTTCATCCATGAACATGTGGTGATACCTATGTCCATCAGGCTAATATTTTAAAGTATCCCCAAAATGAAAATTTTATCTTTCCAGAGTTATTTATAATAATTCAGCTCATCACTTTACGAACAAATATCTCTTGTTTTAATACAATTGTCTTACCCCATAAGCAATCCATCGGTAATTTCACTTCCCCTTTATAAACACCTTTTGAGTCTTCCTTTAATTTTCCATATGCAGTGCAGTTTGAGTTATCTTTTCAAACACAGCTAGTTATCAGTTATAAAATAAAAAAAAGCCCAAACCCTTGTTACACTTAGGTTTGAGCCTTCTAATTCGTATGATCCCAACTGGACTTGAACCAGCGACCCCTACCCTGTCAATTTACGACATTCTTCCGTAAGGGCTCCGTGTGCTAAACCGGTAAGCTAACCGCAAGCAATTCCGTTCATTTTTATATCACCGATAGGTCATATTATAGTCGATTGGTGTCGTACTCTGCAACAAAAAAAAGAGACGCCACCCGTTAAGGTGACGCCGATTATCCCTCGATTGATTTCGAAAGTTTTTCTAATTCCGCCTGTATATCATCGTCGCTCATGTACGTAGATGTTTGACGGACTTCAGTCGTTTCTGTTTTCGTAATTTTACGGCCTAACAAGGTGTAGTACAAGTCGAGCGCTTTAATAAAGCCTTTATCTACTTGATCCATCAGTACTTTATCCGCCCTACTACGAAATGCTTGGAGATGCTGGTCCGATAATGCCCCTTGATACGCAATAAAGTCGGACTTTCTACGCCATTCAAGTAGTGTTCGGCGACTAACGCCTACTTCTTGCGCAATTTCCTCCTGCGTTTGATTCCCGCCTTCAAAATCGTTTAATACCAAAAGATACGCAGCTTTCGCTTGCTGATCCGTTAGCCTTTTCTTTAAATCACTTGCTTTCATATTATCGCTCTCCTTAAATTAAATGTTGTATTGATTCGTAATGTGCTAGCGCTTCTTCTTTTTCGTCAATTACCTCGGCTACATTATCGTAAACCATGTCGTAAATAGCCGGTCGATCCATAAATAACGCAATATTAGCGTATAATTCACGTACCAAATCAAACGCTTCCGTCTCATCTTCATTAAGCGCTTCTTCAATTTTATCTAACGAGTCGAGCATCGCATGGCCCGTCAGACTACTAAATACTCCTACGGACTCATTAAGTAACGTTAAATCCTGCGTATATTTATCGCGTAGCTTTTTAACGTCTAACGGCAACACTCTTCCGGCTGTCCCAATTAAAGAAGTGTATTTAATGATAGCGTTACGTAACGGACAAACTCTTTCGAATAATTCATGCGTTAATTTCAACGATACAAAGCTAGGCGGTCTTTCCGCGGGCAATCCTTGCGCTACTCGTTCGCGCTTTAATTCCTTCAGTTCCTCGTCCAATTTGCGGATATCTTCGTCTAATTTAATTAAGTCCAAATTAAGCCCTCCAATTTAAATAAGCGCCTCTCGGAATGAAGGACGCTTTAATAAGTTTCTACGTAATAACTTACAATTCGGTCCATTACGAAAAATCGCTGATCGTTGTTATACGAAACAATTATAACTTTATCACCGACTTTGAGTCCGTCTTGGAATTCGATTGTTTGCGTAGCCCCGCCATTTATCTTTACTTGGCGTGTATGTTTCGTTAAATGTTCCGCTACTTCGAAATCATCTGCTTCAAGTTCGAACTTCCATCCGTCAATCTTAAGTTTAATCGCCGGAGGAGCTGCGGTAATTGTTGCGTAATCTACGTTCATGGAATCATTTTTACCGTGAATTTTCATTAACTGTATAAATCTTGACGCTCCGTTACCTTCTAATCGTGCCATTACGCCCACGCTCCTTCTTTTTCAAGTAATCGAGCCATAGTGTGCATCAAGTTTTTAGCGTCTTGCTCCGTGTGGCCGGTCGCTTGATAGTTAATCGTTAGATTTACGTTTCCACCTTTTCCGCCTTTGTTTTTCTTATATTCCTCGTTCTCAACGGCTGTCAAAATGCGCTCCCCACGGTGCAAATTAGCTGCATAACCGTCATATGGCACATTGCTCAAACCACTGTGATGCGATTTTCTAGTAATATGCGAACTACTTTGCATTCCACCACTTACATAACTGCCTGCCTTTGTATTTCCCCATTCAACTCTCGGAATAATAGGAACGTTAACCCCTGGAATCAAGTTGATCGTCCTAATTAACGAATTGATTTTTCCGATTACACCATTTACTGCTGTAGCTGCACTTCGTTGAATTGACGACCAAGTATTATCCCAATTTAGCGCCAATCTAACTGCCGCTTCAATTAAAGTACCTATTGGACCAAGAAATCCCCTTAAAACTCCCCATACTTCAAGCGCCTTAGCTTTTACTGAGTCCCAATTTCGAATCAGATAAACCCAAGCTGCTGCGCAAGCAAATACCGCAGTTATTATAAGTCCAATCGGATTTGACATCATCGCAATATCTAAGCCAATCATTGCAACTTTGGCAGCTATTATACCAACAGAAAGTGCAATAAACGCTTCTTTAATTGGTTGCCAATTGTCATAGACGAATTTAGCGAAATTATAAAGCTTTTCTCCGGCATTTTTAATGTTCTGTCCCCATTGCTGAATTGTCTCTGGTTTTAAGTTCGAAACAAACGTCGCTGCATTATTTGCAGCTTTCTTAATTGTAGGTAATAAAGGCAGTAGAACGGAAATTTGCAACGTTTCCATTGCGCCCTTAAATTGCTCTATAGCTCCTTGAGCATTATTCATCTTTTCCTTAGCGACATCAAGTGCAGTAACTTTAGACATTTCATCGTACATCTTTTTAACACCTGCTGCGCCTTCTTCGAAAAGAATTGTTCCGGCACGGATTGCGTCGCTTCCAAATAACGTCTTTAATTCATCACTACGTTGTTCCGGATTTAAATCTTTTAAGGCCTGATGCAAGACATCTGTTACTCCGGCAAGGTCTTTAATTTTACCTTTTGCATCGAAGAATTGGTTAGCCCCGTCCTTCGTTATCATACCGAGATCCATCATTTCTTCCCGAGCCTTTTTCGTAGAAGGTATCAAGTTCATTAACATGGTCTTGAACGAAGTTCCCGCGTCAGACCCCGACATATTGTTGTTAGTAAATAACGCTAAGGCTGCATTAGTATCTCTAAACGACATACCCAACCCCGAAGCTACCGGACCTACCGCCGCTAAGCCGTATTTCAAATCCATCATTGAACTTGCGCTCGCATTTGCTGCGCCTGCTAAAATATCCGCAGTTTTGGCCGCACTTAATCCGTCTTTCTTGAATCCGTTCATTGAATTCGCCATTAAAGCAGCTGCATCAGCCAATTCCATTCCGCCAGCCGTAGCCGCGTTTAGGGATGCAAGTAACCCACCGTTTTTAATTACATCCGTGGACATCCCGGCTTTCGCTAGTTCTTCGATCGCTTTTGCGCTTTCGAGGGCCGAGTATTTCGTAGCTTTTCCGGCATCTAAAGCGAGCTTTTGCATTTCCGCAAGCTGATCTTTGCTCATTCCCGTTAAGGCTTTTATGGTACTCATTTGGCTCTGAAAATCCATCGCCTTGTTTAATGAACTAAATGCTACGCCGACACCTGCGGCTACAGACGTTATGAGTCCTAATTGTTTAGCGAATGCGCCTGCTCCGGATTTTGCGCTACCCATTAATCGGTTAGCATTACGCATATTTCTCGTAAATCCATTATCGCGTAAAGAAAGTTGGGCGACGAGGTTAAATGACATCCGCACTCACCTCTATCTCGTCCACTAAAGCATTAATAAGGTCGTCGCTCTTTTGATGCAAATCGACTGAATTACGTAAATGATCCTCGGCTATCTCCATGCTTCCTGCGTTAATTGCTTTCGCAAATGAAACAACCTCGTTAACAAACTCGATATTTAATTGAGCAATACTTTTATACCTCGGATCTTCTCGCATAGCTTCTAAGGAAAGCTTGAAATCTTCCAATCCTCTTATCAAATTTGTTGGAACTCTTCTCGTTTTACTTAAACCCTTATTCGCGATATGATTCGCAGCGATGCCGAGCTCGATCAATCTCTGACTGCGTGCTCTAAACTTTGCGTTTAATTCTTCCATTTCTTTAACCTCCTTTATATAAAAAAGGAGCGCAATTAAGCGCCCCACTATACTACTTTTTAGGTTTAATAGGTTTTGTTACGATCGTCGGAACTTTTAAGCTTTCTTTGCCAGGACGTGTTATTTCACGCAAGCTAATTTTTTTCATCATTATTCACCTCCTATTCAATCATTGCGTCGCGTTCTTCATTGATTTCTTCCATTGTTTTCAATCCGTTTGGATTATACTTTGCATCTTCCGGGAATAGTTCGAAATACTGCTCGGGCTTATTAACGAATTTACTCGCTAGTTCACCTAGGTTCTCGCCGGCTTTCTCTACTACGATCGGAAGGAAGAAATCGCCTTCGAGTGCAGCTTCGGTATATTCTGCGATTTTCAGGGCTTCAAGTGCTTCTGGTGCCATCGAACGGACTTTTACTTCTTCGAATAAGTTCGAAAGGTCTCTACGATATTCCCCTGCATCTTTTCCAGCGTCAGCCAGGATCGGTCCGACAAGCGCAGAAAACTCAGATTTAATCTCCGAAGCGAATGCCTGCTCATCAACCGTTAATAGAAAATCAGTAAGTATCTGTTTTCCTTTTTTAGCATCCGATAATAGTACCTCTGTTTTGACTTCGGCTAGACGCTTTTTAAATCGCTCTTCTTTTACCTGATCCACTTTCGGACTTTTTGAATGGACGATATTCTCCGCTTCTTTCTTCGCTTCGTTTAACAATTCCTTAAACATCTTGCTTTGATTACGCGATAACTGCATTAATTCGATTGTTTTCCGACTTTTTAACGAGTCCGTAAGTTTCTTCTTTCCATCTGATGTATAGTCTCGATTAAGTTGGATTTCAGATTTTTTCAGATTAAACGCATCTTGTAACACGCGGTATTCTTTCGTTGAGTTGTGCTGCAGGTCTTGCGCTTTTGTAACTAACTCTTTAATCTGTTCAATTGTTTTCATAAATTTAATTCCCCCTTATTTGTTTGCGCCAAGCTTTACGCCTAGCCTTTCGATTTTATTTCGTAATTCCTCCGGTATAATATCGCCTATCTCGACAGTCATGCGCTTATATGCCGGCAATGGCTTTCGCTTTGAATTTCGTGGCTTTTTGTTTTCCATTATTCGTCTCCCTTTCTTTTTCATCTATCTAATGTCACGGAATAGACTATCCGCAACCCTTGATACATCAACGTTTGTAAATGCAAAAAACGGCTATTAACTATAAATACCTTACTACCTTAAAAAATGCTCTTTAATCCCGTGACACTTGACGTCTTTCTTTTTGTTTCCTTGCCCTTGCTTTATCTCGATCATTTAATGCTCTACAAAAATCGCAATACTTTGCTGCGTTACTACGGCTCTGAAATTGCTCGTTACACCGATGGCACGTAGATAATCTCTTTTTTGCTTTTTTAAGTGGATACCCTTGCGGAAAATATTCGAGATAATCGTTCATCAATATCGTTTCAGCCGGTAAAACGTGCTTCATAAAATACGGGCAAACATTACCTGGCAAGCTATCCGTTTTAATCTGTACGATACACAAACCACATTGCTGAATGTCGCATTCTCCGTCCTTCTTATAAAGCGCGCATTCATTTCGAGCAAGTCGCGCTAATTTACTGCGTATTGAATCGACCTTACGCTGATTCATCGTTCTCCGTCCCTTCTTCTCAAATTAAATTAATCCTCATCGCTTATTAACTTTTCTAAAGCTCCTTGTCTATCGGAATAAAGTATATTCGGCATTCGCTTTCCTCCGGTACTTGCTGCTTTTCATTTTCGACGTACTTAATACGTTGGCTTGATTCGAGGTACACCGCTTTTCTTGAAGAAACAAAGCTATTTCCGTAATATTCGTTAACTGTGATCATTTCCATTACACATCTCCTTGACAATTAGTTGATATTGACATAAAATTAAGATGGATAATTTTTTGTTATTTTTTCATAAGCTTCAAAAAAAGATAATAATTCTTCGTTTACTTTAATTCTTTCTGCTAGTTTTCCTCGCACTACATCCGAAATTCTTCGTCTGTTATTTTCGATCGCCGCTACCGTTGATTCCGAAATTCCTAAATACTCTCCAAAAGCCGCCTGTGACATTCCTAGTTTTAATCGTGTAGCCTTAAAAGTTTGTATTTGCATACGTTACCCTCCTTTTCCGTACAAGTTAGTTATAAGTAATTGGGCATAATGCCCTTCTATAATAATTGGTTTGTTTAGGGCGGCTTTTACTGAGTTTTATAGGCTTTTTTCAAATATTTTTTCTGGGCTTATTACGATATGATTCTTTTCATTTCTCTCTCTCGTTTCTTCTAAAACGTATTCATACGCATACTCAGGTAAATATGTCCCAGTTTTCTCGTACCTTACTTTAGCGTTCTCTTGCGCCTTCTTACATTCATCGCAGCAATACTCGGCGTCAATTCTTCGAGCTTTAATATGTGGTCGTATAATACGCTCGTTTGCAATCGGGAAGTAATTATCGCAAGCGTAGTATTTACAACGTTTCCACTTTCTACGTTCCTCTCGATATTCTTCAAACGTAATATAGTTTTCAGTTGCGTCCAATCGTTCCATTAAATCGTCGTATAAATCTCGTAGATTATAATCGCTACGTTCAACGTACTCGTATTCAAGTCGCGCCCATTCTTTACGGGTTCTCTTTGCGTTAGCCTCGTTATGAGCCGCTTTGATTAAGTAATCCGCATTAAAATACAGCAAGTTACCCGCAGCTTCTACCGTGTATAATGGCGCTTTTTTCAAACGATCATCCGGCACATTCGCGTACGCCTCTAATTTTATATAGCCAAGGTTACGCATACGCTCAGGTAGCTTCCCGGTACTTTCTACGTATAGCTCCATCGCCTCGTTTACAGCGTTGACTAATTCCGCACATCGCAAATTCATTTCGGGGTAGCTAATGTCTTTAGACGGTGCATATCCGTATGCCGTGCGAAGTTTTAGCATAGTGCGATTGAGCTCCGTTCGTGCCTTCGCCAAGTTTATAGCGTTATTTAATGTTAAGAATGTCGCCTCATTTTTCATTCTTTTTTCCTCCCTTGTTATCTTTTTCTTTTTATTTAATTCCTTCCGATTATTACTTCATTTATCGATAATCTTTTATTAAGTAAATTTTCGATAATAATAGACTGCAATTCTTTCGATAAGAAAGATTGCCATCTTTTGTTGGTATGTTTAAGATTGGTATGTTTAACTTGGTATGTTTAGATAGTCATCTAAGGTAACAACGGAAAGAGGTATCTAATGCCATTATCGAAAAGGCTATCTAATGACCATCTCACTTATATACCGAAATATCCGGCACTATCTTTTCGCCATTCTCGTTAACTAAATAACCATCGTCGGACACTCGCGGACAAAATGACGGATAATACCATTTCCCATTCCATACGATTTTTTGGCGGATCAAACCGTTAGCTTCTAAAATATCGGCAAGCGGCTTAATTCGTTTCGTTGCAATTCCAAGATCGGTCGAAATTTTATCAATCGACGGAAAACTTGCGCCAAATCTATCGCTCTTTGATCCGTCTGACCTCGTATGCTTACCGTCAACATATGAAAGTAAATAAAAGTAAAGCGTAATTGCGTCCCGTATTTGCGGCTTCCGTTGTTTTCGCTGAAACTGTGCATCATGTTCCGCAATAATCCGCGGAAATACCTTTCGTAATAAATCGAGATTGTACATTTCGTAATTGTTAGCAGTCAATAACGCTGCCTTGTCGTTGGGCAAAACTTTTTTTTCGTCCATTTGGACTCCTCCTTTTATTTAATCCTTTCGAAATGTAATACCCGAGCAATGGAACACCTGCGCAGTTTTTCGAAGGTTGATAATGAACTATATCCCGTTGGCGCAAAAATGGCGCAGGTTTTACTTCCTAAGCTATCGTACAAACGAGAAGTTCATTTCGGACATCGAAAAATATCCTCCTAACCTGTATGACGCATGAGCAAGCAAAGTAGCGCAGGTTTTACCCCTTCAAGAAGTATGCCGTTTTTATAAGCAAACTTGCGCAAGTTTTATATCCTCGAAGAGTATGCCGCATAAATAAAGAATTTCGGACGTTTTTTCCCCTCAAAAAGTATGACGCGATAGGTATGAATTTGGGACGTAATACTTTCAAAAAATATGCCACTCTAAAAATCAATTTCGGACACACACTCTATACTCCTTATGCCCCTATAACATGCAAACCTGCGCACAAGAACTTACGTTCTATTTTTGAGCAAAATAAAAAAGTCGACTTATACCCTCGCCTAGCGGGTACAAATCGACTCTTCGTTTAACTTATATTTCGTTCCGTCCAATGTTTTCACCACCTCGGTTGCCGCCGTGTGATGCTACGTTCTTAGTTGTTTGCCGACAACCATTTTATTATAGCAGGGTTAATGCCGTAGCCCGACTATTGAATTATTAGATTAACTAAAAGCTCCGGTTGCTCAGATAATAAATCCTGGCCGTCATCATCCAAGTCCACCATTACGCAACCTTCATTTTGCGATGGATACGCGGTATATAGTGAGACCTCTCCACTTGCGTCGGCTACCATTACCATGCCGTTCGAGAATAGCACTCCGATATCCTTAAACTCCTGATCGATTTTATTTTGAAATTTGTACTCAACGATAACTTTATTTTTCATATCCCCTTCGCCTCCAATTAGTTTTTATTTGCTAAAGTTTCGATAAATTTTACGAATACCTCAGATACAAAAAATTCTTGATTCTGCTCAATAGTATCGATATCGATACCGTCGATTGCGCCTACTACTGTCTTTATGTACTGATTGTAGGTCTCATCATCTATAACTATTTCGTCTTGATTACGGACTAATTTCTCGTCTAAAACACGGAAGACGAACTCGCTGCTGTTTTCGTATAATTGAAGTAAAATGTGAGGTGCGATAAGGAATGCTTCTACTTTTTCCGACCAGCCTTCGCCGCTTGTAAAATCTTTACCCTTAAATGTTACGTTAACTTTTTTTAATGGCATTTCAATTTCCCCCGTTTCTTCATAACTGATCCATGCAAACATTTAATTCCCTCCTCAATTCAACTTTGTTTATTTCATGTCTTAATAATACATTATGCAATAGTGGATAGTCAATACCTAATAATCAATATTTTTATTGAAATTTATATTTTTTTATTAGATAATGAAAATAAGGATTGGAGGTTTAAATATGTATATAGTCAAACCGAAGTTATCAAAAATTCTTAAAGAAAGAGATATAACGCAAACTAAACTTTCTGAAATGACTGGAGTTCCTCAGTCAGCTATATCACGTTTCGATACAAATAAGCAGCATATGGATACTCATCTAGTATCTATAAGTAAAGCATTAAATCTTACTATCGAGGAGTTATTCGAAGTAGAGAAAGATAACACAAAGAAAGACGGTGCCCAATAATTAGGACATCGTCTCTTTTTTGCGCTCACTAGGCGGAGCTGCCATATGACAAATAAACGGTTTTAAGTTTCCGCCGTCTACTCGGAGAATATTAATCGCATGATAACGTTCTAGCGCCATACATTCGGCCAAATCAAAAGGCGCAACTTCTTCCGCAAATGCTTTCCAGGTTTCCTTCGATGTTGGATACAATGTATAGTGCGGTAAAGCGTTTTTGATCGCTGTTCTTGCTTGCTTCGGTATTTGCTCCCAATAATGGAATAACCACGTAAAGCTCACACGCCATTTACGGCTTTCAACTGCCATACTTTCCCATAACTTAGAGCTGCGGTTAAATTGATGCGGTTCATCTACGATAACAAAGAACGGAAATTGATCGGATTCTTTTCGAAATTGCATCGCCAAATTTATCTTCGTCATTAACAGATTTCCGATAAGATTGATTTGCTTCGGAGTTAGGCCGTCGCTTTTGCTTACGTCGAATATGAACGCCTTTTTCTGACTTAGAATTTTAACGAAGTCTAGTTCGTTCTCACTTTTAAAGCAGTCCATTAAGAACGGATCGCCCATAATCATATCCATACGGTTATATATAGGTTTGATTAGTTTCAACCTCATGGCTTCGCTTTCTTTTGCGTATTGCTTAAGTGTTGATTTATGAATTCCATCTTCCATATCCGCAATGACTTCCAATAGATATGCCTTATCTTCCATTATCTTAAATATCTCGCTCATCTTCGTCGTTTTCATTCCGATAACAAACGCACGCAAATAACGCTCAGTCTGTACGGAATCCTCTAATGTATCCTCGAAAAACGAAAGAACGGTATCCGCTAGTATTCCTTTTGCATACGGACTATATTTCGCCTCGCACCAGTCAAAGCTAGGCTTTAATTCCGATATATTAAATATTTCGTATTGGTCCGGACTCAGCACCTTCTTAATCTCGGCTGTAACTTGCTTCTTAGCAGGATCGATAAATAACGCACCAAACCCGTTAATCACTGCTTCTATTATTCTATTTGCCCCATAGCCTGCCGTCTTACCTTGCCCCATCCCTCCGATTACACTGTACGGTAGGCATAGTTCATCCCAATTCTTAATCGGCATTAGGACGTTGACGATATTCCCCTTATAAACACTGTCTCCAATAAGCAGGCCTTCTTTCAACAACTTCGGAGAGATTTGAGTTTCTTGTATTTTAATATTTTCGATACTATATTTTTCTTGCAAAGACTTCGGAGGTAAAACAGTTATCCGTGCAAGTTCATGACTACTAAAATAGTTATTTATGAACTTCGATATCTTACGTTCCTTCATTAAATTAAAATGCTTTAGCGATCGCTTTTCAGAGTCTAACCGATTATCGCCATCGAATGCTAAGAACGCCGTTTCAATAGCCCTCATAAGCGTTTCTACGCGCTTCTCATCGCACTCTATCGCTATGCTTATTTGTACATTATAACCGCCGTATTTCATCTTCTGGACAGTCTCAGAGCGTAACTGGCCGTCCTTTAATAGCGAAGCTCTTTCGGTCGCAAACAAGTCGTATTCTTCCGGCTCGCCTCCTATTAATTCCGTTACTAGATTATGAGCGCCAAGTACTATTGAAGCCGTTGTCTTTAACGCTAAACTGCCGATTAACTTTCGATCAAACTGAAACTTTAACGGTAAGTCTCCTTTCTTAAATCGCTCATACGCTTCTTTAACTCCGATATTCCAATCGTAATGTAACGGATTTGCTACAACTTGAACTAGCGCTTTTTCGTCTTCCTTCATTAATGGTAAAACTTCGAAAAGGTACTGAAGCCAATCCGACCTTCTGTCGACTTTCAACGCCAAGAAGTAATGGTTCTTATATCCCATCGTTTTTATTGCGGTCGGCTTCAGCTCAATAGGATCGCTAATTTCCGTTAATGTTACGTTAGGGTACGAGGATAGTACGGCCTTTTCGAGCAACTCCGATGTACTGTCGTTTACCGTATAAGAAATAAACGGACTCTTTTTATTAAGCGATATTTCATACGAAAAGAAGTTCTGCTCCTTCTCCTTCATTCGTTGATATAACGTTTTATATACGCATAAGCTCTGCGTAAGATGGTCAACTTTATCGTTAAGCAGGCGTGCGTCTGGCGTTATCTTAAAGTGCTTCATTGTTTCATCGCCGCAGCTACTTGCATTAAAATTTGCATGATACCTGGCGCGAATTGTAGCCCGATAAATCCGATAGCAGCCCATTTAATCAAATGAATACCTTTATGCTTCTGACCGATCATAATTAATACGCATCCGCCGCTAATTGTTAAGAAACATAACGGATACGCTAGCCCACCCATTAAAGCAAATAACGGATCGAAGGCATTCGCTACTTTATGCTGAATGTCTGTACTTACTGGAATCCCAGGATAAACACCTTGCGATGAAATAGTCGAAGCTAGTGCGGTTACTTTATTAACCATCATCGACGCAGCAACTCCTAAAGTTGAACCGCCTAAAATCGTCGGCAACATCATACTTCTTTTTACTTTCGGTAACTTCCAAGAACCGTCCATAAACTCGCTAAATTTGATATATTCCACTTTCGCCATACTAACGCCCCCTTAGAATAGTTGTAATCCCAAGAAACTTAACGTGCCCATTCCGATACACTTACGAGCCCAGGTCGGCTTACCTATTACGATACAAATAAAGCCGAATCCGATAATTACTAAGCTTACCTTCATTCCGATTAATAGCATCGGTGCTGCGGTAATGTTTATAACTTGATTCGATACCTCTTCTTGAACCTTCGGAAATAAGTGCTCTTTAATTGTGTCGCCTATCTTATCCTCGATCCAAAATAAACCGTCGTGAATTTCCTTTTGTAACTTGCTAATAATTTCCACGGTTTACACCGCCCTTTCTGTACAAAATAACATTAAAGGAGTGATGAAAATGTCAGCAATCTTAACTAAATTAGGTTGGGGTATGATTATCGCCGGAGGTGCTGGAGCGTTATTAAGAGGGATACATGATTTAGTCGTTTTTATAAAATAACTAAATAAAGTTTTTAGGATTAGGGCCTTTCTTCTCAGTTGATTGAGTAGGAAGGTCTATTTGTTTTACTATAATTTGCTCGAGTTGTATCGGCATTTCTTTAGTCATTTCTTTTTCAAGTAGCCTTTTAACAAACTTAGAAAAATTTCCCGATTTCATAGAGAACTCTAGCGTTTTAACGTCTATAGGATCGCTTAGATTGAATGATACTCCTTTCATAACCCTAGCCATTGTTAAGCAGCTCCTTCCCTAAGTTATAGAATCCGATACAGTTAGCAAATTTCGGCTCTACTCGCTTTCTTAAAAATAAAGGAATCGCTAAACGTGTTAATGGATACGCAGATTGGACCACAGGATAAACTGCTTTAGCTGCTCCGCCAACAAGTAAGATAAAGTCGTTCGGCTGGAAGTATTTCGATGTTTCCGATACGATACTTTGCGCCATCGCGTTTAAATTATTTGTGCGAGTCGAATTAGCTCCGAAGTTTAACGTAAAGCTTTCTTTATCTACCTGATCCCATTCGCGAATTGTTGCGATGTTAACCGTACCACTTCCGCAATCGATAATCCGGAATGTAGAAGTATCGGTAAACCATCCGAAGAAACACGACGCTCCTTCTAAGGCAATAATTACCTGATCGATTTTAAACGTTTTAGATTGGCCGTTTAATTTTACGGTATGTTCTCCGATAAGCATCTCTTTAATCTTCGCCTTTTCTGCGGGCAAATGGCGCTCGATCGGCTGCCCCACTATGACGGTATTCGAATACTCGTTACTAAAGCGAAACACCGCGATTAGTATACGGATTTTAACGTCTTCGTTCGCCTTAGATGCGCCCATTGATCGGCGAGGATAATAAGATTCCTTTTCCGCCAATTCTCCGGCAAAATAAGTTACTCCGTTATATTCGACAATCATTTCGTCCTGGAATTTCGTTTCAATGCGGCGTTCATGGTAATCTCCTAAACAACTATTAAAAGCGAAAACTCCGTATTGTGTCGCAACCTTTACTTCGTTATTACCTGCGTCAATACCAAGTAGCATATCGACCACCTCCGAAATGTTTAACAACTGATTATCGTTTGATTAGCGTGATTATCTTTTGCCTATCGGTTGATTATCAATTGTTTAATCTAATATACTAACGTCCGACAAATTTCTTGCCTGTACTTTCAAAAATATTTAAAGGGATTCAAAAAGATTTGAAAAATTTATATAGTGAGGTGAGAATTTTGAAGAATAAGCTGAAGGTAATTTTCGCAGAAAGAAAGATAAAACAAACTGAATTCGCCGATAAAGTAGGCATTAATAATAGTACGTTAAGTCTAATAGTATCGAAAGAGGATCATTCGCCAACTCTTAAGGTAGCGATGAGGATAGCGAAAACTTTGAATTTAAAAGTCGAAGATATTTGGGAATTGGACGACGAAAATTAAGTTGGACCTGCATTTTTCCACGAAACGGCGCATATTCTGTTAGTGTGAACACGGTAACAGTACCTGTCCTAATACTGCGGAGGTGTGCCGGATGCAAGACCGGATAAATTACTATATCAAACGTTTAGAAAGAATTCATCGAGAAGTTTTTGATGAAGAACGTAAAATGATAGAGCTCCAAAAAGAATTAACGCAAATGAAAGTCGCGAATGAGCTACGTATAAGTGAATTATTTATGACCGGAAAGATTGACGGCAGTAACGATCAAATGAGAAAAGCGCAAGTCATACACCATACGCAAGAAATGCACGGAGATATCGCTATATACGAAAATTTGTACGCAGAGCAACGAGCAATCTATAACGCTAAGAAACGAGAAGCTGACGATTTACAATATATCGTAAGATTAATCGAAACTACGAGCCGACAATGAGATCGGTTCTTTTTTATTTTAAAGGATATATTTGGTAATTAACGAATAGTTTAGGGATATAGGACGATATAACCAAATTAGGAGGGATAGAGTGAAATTTTATAAACCGTTTATAGTAATTTTTGTGTTGTCGTTAGCATTACTAAGCGCGTGTAGCAGCAAAGAAACGACCACAACGCAAGCACCGAAATATAAACCAATCCCGCAGTCTGCGATTCAATCAACAGTCGACGATATGAAAACACGCGAGCATATTAAAGATGCTACGTTCGAGGTTAACGGGGATAAAATCGAAATGAAATTAACGGTGGATGATGCGAATCTGTTCGATAAAGGCGTTGCTATATCTTACGCTAATTCATATCTACGAGTAATTTCGAACTACGTAGAGGGAAGTAAACCGACCAAATATTACTACGGTGAGGTCTATAAGGGATATTACGTACATATTACCGTACAAGATACGGAGGAAATGCAGGCTGTAGAAGGCGATATGTATCCATCTTTTGATAGCATTACGTGGCAATAAGGCGCTTATATAGCGCTTTTTTATGTAAATTAATGTAAACCCGAGATGGCGAACGGTGCTCGGATTGTGTTGGTAGCAGGATTTCGTGTTTAGAGGTATGCGCTTGGGGGGGTCACGGACTGATCACTTCCCAATGTATATCGTGTTATACCGTATTCATCGCTAGTTTACATATTACTTATGATGGGAAGTTGATACGTTCGTCGAGCGTTGGTATCACTACGTTTATCAAGCGCCGCTTTTTCCCGTTTATTCATCGTTTTATACATCCGCATTATATCAACGTTTATATCACGGAATGTAACGTTGTTCTATCCGTAAAATGTATAAAAATAGGCGGAAGACCCCCCGAGTTTCAAGGCAGGTCTATCCGCCAGGAGCCGCGTGCTGGTAAAATGTACAGCGAAATACAACGGCCCCGATATGCTTATATTTGGGAATAATTGCGAATTAATTACTTCGCTTACGTTTCCGACTCTTATTAACGCTCTCCTCGATACTGTTTAACGGTGAATACTTCTCATGCGCCTTCTTTAACTCGTCGTTATTAAGGTGCAAATACCGTAAACACATCCGTAAGTCAGAATGTCCGAGAATAAGCCGTAAATAAGCGATATCCCCACCGGCTGCAATAAACATCGTTGCTGCTGAATGGCGCAGAATGTGCGGCCTAACGTTCTTATTTATATTCGCAAGCTTAGCGTATCTCTTTAAGCTCTTACGGAATGCTTTAGCGTTAAGCTGCTCGCCATAGTTCGAAAGGAAGATATAGTTTTCTTCGTTATCAAAGTCGTTATTTTCGATAATTAGCTCTCTAATAAGACGGACTGTTTTCGCTTTTAACGGTAAAGTCCTCGATACTCTTGACTTCGTGGTATCTGCCCGTAAATGGACGGAATTGCTTGCGAAATCAATATCGGATTTCCTAATCTGAAGCGATTCTTCGATACGTGAAAAACAATCCAGTAGAAAGTGAATAAGTACATAATTACGGAAGTCGTTGTAGTTATTCCGATCAATAACGTTTAATAATCTCTTAATCTCGTCCGCAGTTAATACTTCAATATCGACCGGCTCTTCCTTTATCGTCTTCATGCGATCAAACGGATACTTATCGATATAATTCCGCTCATATAAGAAGTTTATAAACGGCCTAAGCTTATTTATTCGGCTTCTAACGGTTGTTGGCGATAATCCTATCTTTTTATACTTCTCCGGTACAAAATCGTTATTACCGTGCTTGACGTGATGATGTAGCAAATGATCGGCATAGTTTCGGATATGTGCTTCGTCAAATGACATCAAACTTAACTCGCCGAAATGACGCTCATACTCGTTAAAACTATATTCGTACTGTTCTAGCGTTTTGACCGCCTTACCTTCGACTCTCATTCCGGACATAAATTCCTCGAATAATTGACGGACATTAGCCGTATTGGTTACCTTTTTTGCGCTATTTACTTTCGTTTTAATACGTTTACCTTTAAGCGAATTACTAGTGTTCACAACGAAAAAACGCCTCCCTTATCGTAAGTTATCGGTGTAGAACCCTGTAATAAAAACGGGTGCTTTTCGGATAAGCTAACGGTAAGCAAAGCGCTTTAGGTCAACGGTATGATCCCAACTGGACTTGAACCAGCGACCCCTACCCTGTCAAGGTAGTGCTCTCCCAGCTGAGCTATGGAATCGTAATATATAGGAGAAATCATTCTCTCTTATTAAGTCTATTATACTGTTTTGTCTAATACTCTTCAACCAATATTTAACAAAAAATTTCGAATATAAGTCCACTAGAATGTATTTTTCAATTTTGAAAAATGCTCATTTATTCGACTTTGCTTCTATTTCGTTTATTGTATGCATTAAATCTTTCCATCTCACGTCTTTGTCTCTTGGTATATTGCTTAATAGAATACTACCAACCACAATTGTTAAGAACAATAGTAAAACACCCACACCAAATACAAATGTCTGAACTTTATAGTTTTTAACGATTTTAATTATTCTACTTTTCATAGGCGATCTCTCCAATAGTTAAATATTAATATTCCTTAACCAAAAATGGTGAAGGTATACTCTCTTTATTATTAATATTTTCCTGTTTGCCTAATATGTAATCAAAAATTCTAAAATCGTTTACAATTTAGTATTTTGTTGCCTTTGTATAAATTCAAGCACTGCAAAAAATCTTGTATTCTTTCAATTTCTACATGTTCATTTTATGAACCTTTAATGAATGGCTTTATTCTATGATCTATGTATCTAGAACTAACATCCATACTATAGCTTATTTTTGTTAGTTCTTTTTCTTTATCTCTGTATATTCCGAAGTTTTGCTTTTCACTTGATTTGATTCGACCTTATTTTCCACCGATTTTTTCTTTCTATTTCTTCTAGGGTTTTTGTTCTCTTCTAGTTCTTGTTTCTCTTTCTCTTTTTGTTGAGCATTCGTCTTAAGTAACTCTTTTTGTTCAGAGTAAACGGATACGATTGAACCTCCAGCTTGAATCCAACTTCCGCTATATTTTAATAGTAATGCTAATTCTTCGTATTCCTTCACTAATGGGTTTGTTTCAGTTTCTTCGTCATATTGTTGGAGTACATCAAAAATGACCCCATCTGACAAATCACTAGGCACGTCTTGTTCGCTAGAAATTGATTCATCTTGTTGGCTTGAAATCGGTTCATCTTGTGATTCAATCGGTTCGTAATCTGGTATTCTACCAAAAAGATATTCTATTTCATTCAATATTTCTTCATTAGAAGATTCGGTTGATAGGATGTTTTCATTATGATCTTCAATTTCATTTGTAAGTTCTACCGGACCATCTTCTGGAAATCTTCCAGTATATTCTTGTACTTCATCAAAAATAATTCCATCCGATAATTCACTAGCCTCAAGTACAGGCGCACTGCCATGATATTCTTGAAGTACGTCAAATATCACTCCATCTGATAAATCGCTAGGTTGTTCTACTTGACCGGTTTCTTCTAAATAATCTTTTAAATCCTCTATTTCTAGCTCTACCATACCAGCTAATACTTGTAATGTATTTCCAATCGCTTGTAAAAAGTTCCCCATAAAACCAGATACATCAAAATCCTCTGAACTTACTTCTTCAAGGGCTGCGATTAATCCTCCAAATGCTTGTTGGGCATTTCCTGTCATATTTAACTTTATCGCTCGATCTGGGTTTTTTTCTTCTTCTACTTTTTCTTCTTCTGCTTCTGCAGCTAATAAACTAAATAATACAGTTACATTACCTGAGGCTTGGATAATTTCACCTGCATCTTCTATTACACTAGGTTCGCCTAAAAAAGCTTCTATTATATTTCCAATCGCTTGAAAGGTATTTCCACCAAAATCTAGATGAAAACTTGTATCCTCCCATCTTTTTCGGTTTTCGCCTTTTAATCCTCTCATGGGTGTACTACTGATTGCTGAACTGATTGTTCCAATTGCATTCACCCATGCCCCAATAACTTCCATAACTTGGCTCATTATAAAACACCAATCCTTGATTAGTCATTTAGGATTAGTATATTCAACTATAACGTTTAAACGTTCCAAATAGGTTGTTGTAATTGAGCCCTATTATATTTATCCGACTTTCTTCTTAAACAGTTCTATTTTTGATTTTTCTCCTACAATAAAAATTAAATCCCCACTTTGAAAAACTACATCTCCAATTTGCGATACCATCGGCTCACCGTCACGGATGATTAGGACAACAGTTATGCCATATTTCATCGAAAAACTCATTTCTCTTAGTGTTTTACCAACCAATTTTTCAGGAATGACCGTTTCAACGCCTGCAACGTTCTTTGTAATTTCAATGTATTCGATTATGCCACTCATTGCTTCCATTCGTGCCGCTTTATGTCCTGCTTCCTCTTCTGGATAAATAACTAAATCCGCTCCAATGCTTTCTAAAATCCCACCAACTTCACGATTATTTGCTTTGCAAATAATTCTTTTAACTTTTCTCTCTTTCAATCTATTTGTAATTAAAATAGAGGCTAAAGAATCAGTTCCAATCGCTACAAATACTGCATCAAATTGACTTACATTTAAATCCTCTAGAATAGACTCTTCACGCAAATCGCCAATTACTGCATATTCGGTGTACTCTTCTAATTGCTCTAATGTCTTTTTATCTTTATCGCAAACAACAACTTCATGACCTAGCCGATCAAATTCTTTTACAATTCCTCGCCCAAAACGTCCAGCACCTATTACCAAATATTGCTTTGGCATATAAAATCTCCTCCTTACCCAACTGCTAAGTCTTTTTCAACATATTTTAATTTTTGATTATCTACGCGTAGTACGAAATAGATCAGTGTGAAAATCCCAATTCTTCCAATAAACATTAGTAAAATTAATATTATTTTTGACACACTATGGATATTTGTTGTAATCCCTAATGATAATCCGGTATTTGTAATTGCCGATATGGCCTCTAGTAAAATTAAATCTAACTGAAACGGTTCAAAAATCGAAATTATGATTGTTGCAGCTGTGATTAATATGATAAAGCTCATCGCAATAACAAATGCACGGTCAACAACCTCTTTCTTTACACTTGTTCTAAAAATAATAGTATCGTCCTGTGACTTAATGACTGAAAACATTTTTGCAGCTAAGACCGATACTGTTGTTAACCGAATCCCGCCTGCTGCACTCGATGAAGCTCCACCAATATACATCAGCACTAAAAGGATTAAGATTGCAGGCAATGTGAGTTCTGCAATATCAAGAGGTGCATATCCACCATTTCGACTCGTTACTGATAAAAAAAATGAATTTGTTAGTTGATCAAAAAAATTTAAATGTTTAAACGCATGGCCTCTTTCTAAAAGCCAAAATACAATTGTACCAAGTATCATAAACGAAAAATGCAGACGCATATTAATCCTTGTAAATAAGGATTTTTTCTTGTTGTATTTATAGATGTACTCCATAATAGTCGGATATCCTAATCCGCCTATAAAAATTAATGCTGCTGTTACGATTAAGACTAAATTATTTTTTTGAAATGAAATTAAACTATTACCAAATAAATCAAAACCTGTGTTTGTAAAACTTGCAATTGAATGGAAAGCAGTAACTAATAAAGTTTCTAATACAGTGTCATATTTCCCTCTAAATTGACTATAAAAAAAGAGTCCACCGATAAATTGAAAAAATAATGATGTATATAAAACTGATAAACTTAATCTTTTTATTGATTTAATACTACTTTGATTTTGATCCTTCGATACGACTAGTAAATTTGAAATCGTCATCCGAATACCGAGGATCATAAAACCATAACTAATAAATACAACAATTCCGATTGCACCAATTTCCATTTGGATCATTAATAGTATTTTTCCCCACACATTAAAGGTCTCAACTAAGTTTACTGTTGTTAACCCAGTCACACTGATCGCACTCGTTGAAACGAATAAACTATCTATATAACTTATATTCGAAATTCTCGTAAATGGGAGATAGTATAAGAATGAAAATAAAAATGTAATGATGATATAAGAAATAAATATGTAATGGAGAGGATTTTTGGCTTTTTTCTTCTTTTTTTTCATATGTAGCTCTTTTCTCCTTTAATCGGCCGGATAAAAATTTATGGAATATTTTTCTAATAGCTATTATCTATTCTACCTATTTTTAGTTAAAAAACAAAAAAACTTTCAAACCGTATGAAAGATTTGAAAGCCTTTTTAAATAATTATTAATTTAATTGGTTGATCTAAGCTGATGAAGAATTATCTGTTTTGACTTGTATTGATGACACTTCTTTTTGTTGTTGATATAAGTACAAGAATACACTCACAATGACAATCGTACCTCCAATTAACTGAAATGATGATAACATTTCGTGAAGAAGGAATACGGCTAAAATTGATGCACCAACTGGTTCCCCAAGTATACTCATTGATATTGTCGTAGCATTTACGTAATTTAATAAATAGTTATTTATAATATGTGCTAATGAAGGAATAATGGCAGATGCAATAAATATGATCCAATCTTTTGATTGGTAATCAAAGAAATTATCCATCGTTACGATATTATAGATTGTTAAAAATGCAGCTGAAAATGCGAAAACCCAGAAACTATACACCCAATGAGATGTATTTTTTACAGTTGTTTGTCCAACCATTAAATAGAGTACTGCAGCAATTACACTTAAAAATGAAAGAATATCACCTTTAAACGCTGACATACTTAATCCGATATCACCGAATCCTATTAGACATACACCAATGATCGCGATAATCATACATATTTTAGATTGCATAGACGTTCGCTCTTTAAATACAAAGAATCCAAGAATCATTGCAACTAATGGCTGAAGAGCTAATATAATAGTTGAGCTCGCCACTGAAGTGAAAACTAATGAACCATACCATAAAATAAAATGGACAGCTAACATTAATCCACCTAAAGCAAAAGATTTATAATGCGATTTTTTTAAAGCTTTTAACTCATTTTTTCGCTTCAATACAAATGGTAACATCCATATACATGTAAACCAGAGGCGATACATGCTTAAAACAGATGGGGAAGCTTTCGTCCATTTAGCTAATATAGCTGATGTTGAAATTGCAATAATGGACAAAATTAATAAAGACATCATTGCATTAGGTTGTTTTTTACTCATGTTTCACCTCTTTTAGACTTATTTTTGTAAGCGTTTAATACATTTTACTTTTCTAAATTTTTTGTATGAAGTAACATCTAATTATATCATCCTAGGGAAAAGAAGAGGAGACATTTTATGATTCAAACAAATGGTACTAGAGAAGAACATACACTATATAGTGAACACATTAAAAAAGAAATTACATTTACAATATACTATTCAAGCATGTACACTCCGTTAATAAAACATCACTTATTAATTGCTCAAGATGGACAAGACTATTTTAATTTAGGAAAAGTACATCGAGTAATTGAAAAATTAACAAAAGAAGGTTCAATTCAACCTACAATCATTGTAGGAATTCCATATTCTTCACCAGAGGAGCGCTTTAAGCTATACCACCCTTCTCAAGTGGGACAAAAAAATTATATTCGTTTTTTAGCTGAAGAATTACTTCCATATTTAGATGATCATTTACCTTTACTAGGATTAGCCCATAGCAGAACATTAATCGGCGATTCATTAGGTGGTACTGTTTCATTACAAGCTGCATTTACATATCCTAATACTTTTGGTCAAGTCATTATGCAATCTCCATTTGTGAACGATGATGTGATAGAATTTTTAGAGAATACAAAATTAAATTCAATTCTCTCTATTGTACAAACTGTTGGAAAACAAGAAGAAAATGTTTTTACACCAAGTAAGCAATGGGTTAATTTTGTCAAAGGCGGACTACAAATAAAAGATATTTTAGCTAACTTCCCTGTAGAATTACATTATGCAGAATATGAAGGGGACCATACTTGGACAAACTGGGAAAAGCAACTTGAAGAGTTATTAAAAATTAGTTTAGCTAAATAATTCGTGAAACTTAGCGATTTTCAAAAAATTTGGTATAATTAAAATTAGTTATTTTTATTTCGTTAATTTTTTCAAATTAAAATATACAGTATTGTAAACAGGAGGTAATTTTTATGAAATGTGGCGTTGTTATTTTCCCATCTAATTTAGTTCAAGATAAGGCTAATGAGTATAGAAAACGTTTTGATCCAGCTTATACGTTAATCTCTCCTCATGTAACAGTAAGAAGTGGATTCGAATTAAGTGAAGATCAACTTCCAAATATTATTTCACAATTAAATGAAATTGCGAGTCAAATTGAACCATTTGAATTGGAAATTAATAAGGTAAGTTCTTTTGCACCAGTTAATAATGTCATTTATTTAAAAGTTACACCTGTTGAAGCATTAAAAGAGCTTCATGAAAAAATGCACACTGGCGCTTTCCCAGAAATAAAAGATTATGCATTCGTACCGCATATTACAATTGGTCAGCAATTACAAGATGCTGAATTTGCTGATATTCTAGGCCAGTTACGCATGATTCAGTTTAGTTACAATGAAGTAGTAGATAGCTTTAAATTAGTTTACCAATTAGAAAACGGTGCTTGGGAAGTGTATGAAACATTTAAATTAGGAGCAAAAAAATGAGCATTCGCATATTAGTAGCAGCAACAGACGCAAGTATACAGGACGCTCTTAAAGTAAGAGTAGAAGTTTTTGTAGAGGAACAACAAATTTCAAGAGAATTAGAGTTTGATGGCCTTGACGAAGAATGTATACATTTTGTTTCATACGATGGAGACCAACCGATTGCTGCAGGTCGACTTAGATTAATCGAATCGACTGGAAAAGTTCAACGAATCTGTGTGTTAAGCAACTATCGAGGAAAAAAAATTGGAAATGAAATTATGTACTTAATTCATAAAACTGCAAAGGATAAAGGTTTAGATCAATTAGTCTTACACGCACAAGAATCTGCCATTCCTTTTTATGAAAAATTAGGTTATAATATCTCTTCCGAAATATTCTTTGAAGCTGGCATTCCACATGCAGAAATGAAACTAAAATTAAATTAAACACACTTAAAACTATGATTCAATTGAATCATAGTTTTTTCATGGGGATTTAAAAAACTATACACGGGGCTATGTAACAAACAATAGTCTTACTAATGTATTTAGTTCGATCCATATGAAAAGATACTATTTTCCCATTAAAATTCACTTTTCGTACACAAATCTTTTTGGTAACATAGATGAGTCTGCTTTAATTTTAAGGGGGAAAATAATGAAATTTGCAAACTATCAAAATCAATCAATCTATTTACCAGAATTCCCTCGATCAAGATATGAGGAAATATATCAAGCCAGTTTTCGCGGGGAAGTTAAATGTGTTAATTGTCTTGAAAAATTAAGTTTCACTTTAACTATTTATGATATTCCTCATTTTTATCATATAAACAAAGAGCAAAATCTAGCATGTATGAATCATAACGTAGAGTTGGAGCAAGAAATTATTGCTAGATTTGAAAATAATCATTCTACTAACGAAAATACTAACGATCGAATTATTAAACTACCTACTAAGCGTTCGATCTCAAATACAGCTACAATCGAAAAAACAGATGAAAATCAATTTATTAACAGACTACCTTTTTACAATATTCCACCATATAAAAAAAATGAACAAAAGACGGATGAATTTGTGATCAATCAAGTTTCATTAGATTCACAACAATGGAACGCTGTTACACATATCGGTTCACCATTACTTGTACTTGCTGGAGCCGGAAGTGGTAAAACACGAGTCATTACAACTCGAGCAATGCATTTAATGAATAGCGGTATACTCCCGCATGAAATGATGCTAGTTACATTCACGTCTAAAGCATCTGCAGAAATGAAAGAAAGAATGAAAGGTCTAGGTTACCCTATCCAACAGATGGAAATTGGTACCTTTCATAGTATTTTTTATAAAATGCTTTTACGATTTGACCGTGCAAAATGGGATTCAAGCCGTTTAATTAAATCGGATTTTCAAAAGGAGATCATGTTAAAGCAAATTGGTCGACGACTTGAAATTGATGAAAAGTCATTTGCATACGACCAAGCTATTCAACAAATCGGCTTATGGAAGAACTCTTGTGTTTATCCCCATGAGATCAGGTCAAAAGATGCTTGGGAAGAACAGGTCGCTTCTCTTTATGAAGGCTATGAATCATTGAAAAAGCAAAATGGGCAATTTGATTTTGACGATATGTTACTCGGTTGCTTTGAAATGTTAAATGAAAATAATGAAATACTCTTACATTATCAAAATCGATTTAAATGTTTATTAGTAGATGAGTTCCAAGATATTAATAAAATCCAATTCAATATTCTAAAAATCCTTTTTCAACATACAGAAAATATTACGGCTGTTGGTGATGATGACCAGTCAATTTATGCTTTTAGAGGAAGTGACCCTAGGTTTATCTTGGACTTTAAAGAACATTTCCAAGGATCTACAATTTATCATTTAAGTGAAAATTATCGTTCCACGCACGGGATCGTATCATTGGCAAACGAAGTCATTAAGCCTAATAAAAACCGTTTTGTAAAATCAATGCATGCTCAATATGACTACGATCAAGTACCTTCTTTCTTCTTTCCATACGATGAAGAAGAAGAAGCAACGATGATTATTAATGATATGAAAGAAAAAATAAATAACGGAGCAAATCCAGGTCAATTTGCAATTTTATATCGTACTAATACTTCATCAAGGGCTGTTTTTGAGCGTTTAATTGGAACAAACTTACCTTTTTCAATCGATCAAGATGGTGACTCATTTTATGATCGACCGATTATTCGAAAAATGATTTCTTTCTTACTATTAATAGGAGATGAGGACCACCAAGCAGCATTAAAAGAAATATTACCGGTCTTTTTCCTAAAACAACAAGCATTTCAAGATGCAAAAATGAATAGTGTTTTGCAAAATCTATCTTTCTTAGAAGCATTTACCACTATTAAAAGTGCAGCACCATTTCAAATTAAAAAAATTGAAAATCTGATCAAGATTTTACGTTATTTAAAACACGCATCTCCTTTAGAAGCAATTGAGCGAATTGAAGAAAGTCCAGCATTTATGGACTATATTAAAAAGCGCGGAAATGAATCTAATAAAATCGAACGACCTTCTGATGATTTAAGAGATTTAAAAGTCGTAAGCAAAAACTTCAAATCAATTCGAGAGTTTGTTGAACACGCATTTCATATTTCTGCTAAATTTAAAGAATATAAGCAGAAAAAAAATCAGTCATCACAAGGTAATATTTCGCTTTTAACAGCTCACCGTTCAAAGGGATTAGAGTATGATTATGTCTATATTCTAGGTGTTGTAGACGGAGGATTCCCTCATGATTATGCTTTAGAATCTTTAAAAAATGGTAACTTAGATCAACTAGAAGAAGAACGTCGCCTTCTTTATGTGGCATGTACAAGAGCTAGAAAGCTATTATACTTATCAATTCTTCAAAAAAGAAGAGGCAAAAAAGCTAATTCTTCAAGACTAATTCGACGTTTTATTAATAAGAAATGAGATTGAACTAATTAATTTTAAATATTGGACTAAAATAAAGGTGAGCAAATATGCTCACCTTTTTATAATTTATCGTCTAGTTGTTCTACTGCCACAGCCACAACCTGATTTTTTCACATAGCCGTCCGGAGCTCCTTGATAATATGGGTTATAGTTCGCTTGATTCATTTGTTGCTGCATTTGTTGTTGTTGCACTTGGTACTGCTGGTGTTGTTGTTGGAGTTGTTGCCATTGATAAGGAGTCATTTGACCCTGACCTTGATTATACATATCTTCCCTCCTAAATAAGTCTATTCACAATAGTATATGAAAGGAATTTTCAATCGTTCTACCTAAAATTACATATTCAGTCTATTAACAATCGTTTCTATTACGCCAGCTGCCCCTGCAATAGCTAATAAAATGATGATAAACTCTCCCACATGTGGGAAGAACACATATATTAATAGTAAAAACGCTGTACACCAAATTCCACTACACCAAGTACAACTTAATAACTCACCAAAAAAATATTGAATTCCACTTCCTTTAATCTTTGTATAAGTAACTGGCATCCCATTCTCTTCAAGCGTTATTTCATCAATAAAAGGTCTTCTTAGAAAAGCTGTTATTTTGTCGTGAACAACTAAACGGGTCAATCGAAAGCTTGCCAAAATTAAGATGAATAGCAACAACCAACTTATATCCATGTTAAGTACGAAGGACAAGGGATACGGATGCAAGGGGTAAATAATCTCACTTCCTTACCCTACATTTATGCTCCTCTAATCCCTTCCAACCCTTCTCCTCCCCTTTTCTTTTTTACTCTCCCTATTCCCCTATTCAGATCTACGCTCTTCTTTGTATTACCTGCTTTAACTGTACTACTTTGCTCCTAAGCCCATTTATCTAAAAAAGCAAAAATCTTCAGTAACCGTTTTTCGCCTGCTTAATATCATAGTAATGTAATATCCATCTAAAGTGATAAGGAGTGAAAATGATGAGTTGCAAAGACAACCACGACAAAAAAAGAAACCATTGTGTATGTGACGTTGTAAAATTCATAAATGATCTACAAGATTGCGCAACACACACTTGCCCAACAGGTTGTGACGTTCCATTCTTAGGTGCTAACCCTAATGTACCACTTGCAAATACTCGCCCTTTCCTATTGTATTTAGCAAACGGTGAATTATTTAGAGTACCAGCATTTAATAATAATATGATGGCAGTCATGGCACAAGCTAATCAAAATCAAAATCAAGACGGCAATCAAAACCAAAACAAAAACGCTCAAGTTAACAATTGCCAAGATACAGTTGTTTTCCGTGTTGAAAGTGTAGACGATGATTGCTGTGCAGTATTAAGAGCATTAGTTCCAGTTAAAACAAATCAAGGCGGCGGAAACAAAAACCAAAATCAGAATACTTTCTGCGAATTAGTAGAATCTGACATGTTTGTTGCTTCAAACACTTGTGTAACTGTTGACTTAGATTGCTTCTGTGCAATCCAATGCTTACGTGACGTACACGTTTCAAATCTGTAAGTTTAATGTAAACTAAAAAACTATGGGTGGTAGATCATGTATCTACCACCTTTTTAACGCCTTAAATACCTACCATTTGAATACTTACAATACTTCGAATATCCAATTGAACATCATTAATTTTTGAGGAAACCTTAATTGAAACCTTTCCTTCGTTGTAATCCATAATATAGCCAATATATAAATCTTTTTCTGTTCGAATTCGGCACTCAACTTTTGGGATATAATGAGGCTTATTTATCATAAATAAGACTTTTTCTTCGTTCGTCATAGCTTTAAATGGTTTTTTCATCCAAGCATTGTCTGCTTCGACTTGTTCTTCTTGTTGCTCTTCTTGTTGCTCTTCTTGTTCATCTAAATTCACAACATCTTCTAATTCTTCTACTTCTTCCAATTCCTCTATTTCTTCCACTTCCACGTATTTAGAAGCTACATATTCTTTATCCTTTTGTTTTTGATCCTGATTATTTACTTTGACCACATATGAGTGTTGTACGTTCAACTTGGCTTCTTGGAAATCTGGCTGCGCAATATATAATAATGGCTTTACACCCTCTTTAGACTCTTTTCTTGCCATTGTTGTTCCTCCCTCGTAAGTGTGCTCTCATAAATTATATGAACAGACAATATTTATCATGTTACTTTTTTCTCAATCAAGTAACCTACAAGTTTTATCGAAATACGAAATAATTGCCTATAAACACTTGACCAATTTTGAACATAATCATAGAAATTGGACAAATATCCTAGTACAAACAATTGACAGGGCACATATAAATACATTGTAACCGCACAGAAAAAACAAGGAGCGATGAAAAAGTGAATAAAGAGTTATTCTCAGTATTCGTAGGTAAAGGAGTTAGAATTGGTCGAGGAGGTCATGAATCTAAAGAAGGTTTATTAATTGGTGCATTTGGAACACATATTGCTCTTTTTACAGAGGCTGAAGGTGTAATTTACTTCCCTTATACTCATATTAAAAGCGTAACTTCATTTGCAAAAGGTAAATTAGCTTATGATGAAATGTACAATACGATTGAATTATTACCAAACGAGAGTTTTGTAGACTTATTAAATTCTCAAGTTAGACAATGGGTAAAAATTAATCGCGGTGGCCACGACAAAGTTGAAGGCATTCTTCTTGATGCAAACCATGATTATGTAGAAATTTCTTTTAACGATGAACTAGTGTATATTGCTACTTATCATGTAAAAAGTGTAAGTTTCGGAGAAAAATTTGAAGTTTACGAAAGAAGTAATACGACAAGCCAAACATTAAGAAGAAGAAAATAATGTTTAGAAAGGTCGTTTTATGAAATAAAACGACCCTTTTTTTATAAAACTTTGACCCTCGATGCCATTCTAATTATGTAAACCCATTATAAGTAATTTGAAACTATACTTAATTTTGAGTGGTAATCAATAAATCATTGGAAGTATGCTGTTAAACTAACTGATCCAACTATAAAATTTTCAAACTTAATAATCTTTTTTCATTCATATAAGACAGGCACTATCTACTTTGCCAACCTTTAAGTGAAATGATTGATTTTATTTAGACAAACTATCATCCTATCGATATGCCCAAATTAATAAAATTGAAAATCCTTTTTCAGAAATGAACATGTCTGAATAATAATGATTTATCTTTTTAAGAAAGGAGAAAATCATGGCAAGTTTCAAAAATTTTCTCAACAAACAAGTTACAATTGAAATATCCGGTAACAGTAATGTTGATGGAATCTTAATTGAAGTTGGAAATGATTTATTAGTTGTTTTCAATGGTGAACATTTCCTTTATATTCCACTACTTCATATTCATAACCTTAGTGAGAGTATAACTGAAGAATCCTATGGTGTTGTTCCGTCATTGCAAGAATTGGAACACGAAAAAGATGAGTTATCTTTACGTAAAGTATTAACTGCAGCCAAAGGAATCTTTGTTGAAATTAACCTCTCAAATAATCGTTCTTTTCATGGCTTTATTACTACCATCATGAATAATTACTTTGTATTCTATTCACCGATCTATAAAATCATGTATATATCCCTCCAGCATTTAAAGTGGTTAACCCCGTATCTCACAGAAAAAACCCCTTATATGTTAAGTCATAATTTATTACCTGTTAATCCTTCTAATATCCCTCTAGCGCGCACGTTAGACGTTCAATTAAATAAGTTGATTGGTGAATTAGTCGTAATGAACAGTGGAGAAAATTACGAATATATAGGTAAGTTGAGTTCAATTGACTCAAATTTCATAGAGTTGACTACATCTAGAGGAGAAAGCAAATTAGTAGGTCTTCGTCACTTGAAATCAATTTTTATTCCGTAAGAATTAATAAATTAAAATGCCACATTTACAATAAAAAAGTGCCTATTTACTATCATCATAAGAAGGCACTTTTTTTATTTGACTACTGTCAGGTAGATATCACTAACTGAATGATTATCCATATAATGAAGAACACTTATTTCCGCAATTGAAAAACAATCTTTTCAATTAATTATTAATTTTTCGTAAAAGGAGTAGAGTGATGTTGATTTCCACTACAGGATGCTCGCTTTCCATGGGGCGAGATTCTTTAGCCTTCCCGCTTATCCCATAGGATGGGTATGTTATTTTCGTCTGCTAGCTGTCTTACTTACTCATGAACCCCTTATGAGTATGTTATTTACATATTTTGGCTGTCTTTCTTACTCATACATGAACCTTTTTATGATTGTTAGATCAAAACAAAAAAATAGAAGTCATTTAGACTTCCATTTTCTTTTACACTTCTTATCCCATTATATGGTATCCTGAATCAACATGAATGTTTTCTCCAGTAATACCTCTTGCTAAGTCACTAAATAAGAATAAAGCAGAATCTCCTACTTCTTCTTGTGTTACGTTTCTACGTAAAGGTGCTTTTTCTTCGATCTCTTTTAAGATTGTATTAAAGTCGCCTACTCCTTTTGCAGAAAGCGTACGGATTGGTCCTGCAGAGATTGAGTTAACGCGAATATTGTATTTCCCTAAATCGTTTGCTAAATAGCGTACAGAAGCTTCTAGAGCTGCTTTAGATACACCCATTAGGTTGTAGTTTTGCATTACACGCTCTCCACCTAAGTAAGTTAGAGTAACAATGCTTCCGCCTTCAACCATTAATGGTTTTGCTTCACGAGCTACACCTACTAAAGAGTAAGCACTAATGTTTTGTGATAATAAGTATCCATCACGGCTTGTGTCTACAAAATCACCTTTTAAGTCCTCTTTATTAGCAAAAGCGATACAATGTGCTACACCATGAATTGTGCCTACTTGCTCTTTAATTGAAGCAAAGCATTTTGCTAAATCTTCATCACTAGTTACATCACATTGAACTAAAAGATTGTTTGGATTTTCAAGTGAGTCAGCTAATTCACGAACACCTTTTTCTAATCTTTCATTTGCGTATGTAAAAATTAAATTTGCTCCCGCGCTATGTAATGATTGTGCAATACCCCAAGCGATACTACGGAAGTTTGCAACACCCATAACAACAAAAGTTTTTCCTTGCAATGAAATCATATCATTCATCTCCTTTATTATTAGTTATTAGTACTAGATACTAAAATAGTAGCACAAATACGATGAATTGAAAATAGTAAAGTTATATAGAGCTTTGTCCACATAAAGAAAACTCGTAGACTGACGAGCCTTTTAGGCGAAGTCAGAGGCGTAGTTGAACTTATACTTTGTTCCTAGAATTGGCTACCACGTCGAGTACTATTCCTATCTGCCAACTTATATTTTAAAGTGAAAAATATAAATATAATAGTTTATTTAAAAAGAGTTTATAGTTTTGAATTCCTTTAAGGACAAAAATAAATTATAATGATGATTGTCGTACATTAAAAGTGCCTATTTAAAAGCATACTAATAAAACTTATTATAGAGAGGTGAGGACATGAAGGAAGACCGTACATCTCCCTTTCAAATTGATTTCAAATTACTTTTTATCCTTTTTTGTATTGCCGTTGTAAGTTATCTTGCAATTACTAGTGCAATGCCAAGCCTTCCTGCAAATCTAAGAAACATCAATTTCGCTGGACAACAAATTAAATGGTATATCATTGGACTTGTTGGTATTGCCTTTATTATGATTATTGATTTTGATCGATATAAAAATGTTATTTGGTATATGTATGGTTTTGGACTACTCCTACTACTTGGATTAGAACTGCATATTCCAGGTGCTAAAACCATAAAAGGTGCAACGGCATGGTACACATTACCTGGTATTGGTAACTTCCAACCATCTGAATTAATGAAGATTTTTATGATCATTATTTTAGGAACGATTATTTCAAGACATAATGAATTGTACGCTGTCCGTGGAAAGAGAGAAGATATTTTACTTTTAGGTAAAATATTCGGTATTGCATTGCCTCCTCTACTATTGATTGCGAAAGAGCCTGACTTAGGAAATACAATGGTTATGTGTGCAATTATCGCGACAATGATCTTAATATCTGGAATTCGTTGGCGCTATATTCTTGGACTTGTTGTATTAACGATTGGCCTTGGTGCTTTCATGGTTTATCTATATTTTTATCATTTTGAATTTTTCACATCGCACGTGCTTGAGGAATACCAGTTAAATCGTTTTTACGGTTGGTTAGCACCGTATGAATACCCTTCTCAAGGTTATCAGCTTACTCAGGCATTAATGGCAGCTGGTTCTGGTTTACTTACAGGTAAAGGGTTCCATAACGGTGAAGCATACTTCCCTGAACCACATACAGATTTTATTTTCACAGTAATCTGCGAACAATACGGGTTCATAGGAGCAAGTGTAGTCATTTCATTATTCTTTTTATTAATCTATCGAATGATTCATATTGCTTTAGAAAGTAACGACAAATTTGGTAGCTATCTTTGTGCTGGTGTAGTCGGAATGTTTACTTTCCAGATTTTCCAAAATATTGGTATGACGATCGGACTATTACCGATTACAGGGATTACTCTACCATTCGTAAGTTACGGAGGAAGTTCTCTAGCAACCAATCTTCTAGCAATTGGATTCATCCTTAATGTAAGATCAAGAACAAATAAGTATATGTTTGACTGATAGAGTAGAAATACAAAAAACAGGGGTAAAGATCTAATGAAGATCTTTACCCCATCTTTTTTTATATTAACAATACTCTTCTTGGAAAATACTTTTACACTGTTTTTTTGGGGCATACTACGATTATGACTAGTTGAAAAAACAGACTAAAAGGATTGATAGGATGAAATACGATATTATAGGCGATATTCATGGTTGTTATGATGAATTTGTTGAACTAACTAAAAAACTTGGTTATTCATGGGAGAATCATATTCCTGTTCACCCTGAAAATCGAAAATTAGTTTTTGTTGGTGATTTAACGGATCGCGGCCCTAATTCACTTGCAGTTATAAAAGTAGTATATGAACTTGTGATGAAGCATAAGAAAGCACATTATTCACCAGGGAATCATTGTAATAAACTTTATCGTTATTTTCTTGGTCGCAATGTAAAAATTCAACATGGACTTGAAACAACAGTTGCTGAATTAGAATCAATTAGTGGTAAAGAGAGGAGCCATTACCTGGCATCGTTTAAAAAACTTTATGAAGGCTCCCCACTTTATAATGTTTTAGACAATGGAAAATTAGTTGTTAGTCATGCTGGTATACGTGAGGATATGATCGGTAAGCATTCAAATAATGTTAAAACATTCGTTTTATATGGAGATATTAATGGAGAAGTCCTTCCAAATGGGATGCCTGTAAGAAAAGATTGGGCTAAAGAGTATAAAGGTAAAGCATTAATTGTTTATGGTCATACTCCAATAAAGGAACCAAGAGAATTAAATAATACAATTAATATTGATACTGGCGCTGTTTTCGGTGGTAAGCTAACAGCATTTTCGTATCCAGAACATAAATATACTCAAGTACAATCTTCCATGCCATACATTGAAGAAAAATTTAGTTTTTACGAAGAAACAGAAAGCAGAGTTTAGGAAAAAAGATACAAAAAAAGTAGGTTTCTGATCGGAACCTACTTTTTTACTGATAATGTAAGCGCTCACTTATCAGCTTAATATATTAGTCTCTTCCATCCCCATGGAGAAACACTACATACTAAAAATAATCTATTAATCATATATTGTCAATAATTTATACAAAATTTAGACAAATTTATTACTTGACATTTACGACTTCAATAATCTCTCTAAATCAACAGATAAAGCGATTTCAAAGTTTTTCTCCGTATGATCAATTGGATGAACAAATGACAATTGATAACTATGCAACGCCTGCCTTTTTAATCGATCAGTATTACCCCCATATAAGTCATCCCCAATTAGTGGATGTCCAATCGAAGACATATGAACCCGGATTTGATGTGTTCGTCCTGTTTCTAATTCTAATTCAACAACTGAGTTGTCCTTATTTACTAAAAGGACTTTATAATGTGTGATAGCTTCTTGTCCCTCTTCAGAAACAATTCTCTCGATAATACTATCACTTTTCCTAGCAATCTTTGCTCGTATTACACCTTCTTTATTCTTCATTTCCCCATGAACAATTGCTAAATATTTTCTTTTTACATTTTTTAATTCATTTTTCGAAAACAAATAATGAATATAACGATTTTTAGCAATTAACATTAATCCCGAAGTGTCTTTGTCTAATCGAGTTACAATATGGATGGTCGATTGGAGCCCGATTGTTTGATAATAAAATAATAATCCATTTGCAAGAGTACCCTTTGGATGCTCTCTAGAAGGTATACTTGGTATTCCAAAAGGTTTATTGATGACTAATACAGCATCATCTTCATAAACAATTTCAAAAGGAATATCTTCTGCTATAAGATCCTCACTTGGTTTCTCGATTGGAAAATAGATTTGGACAAGATCTAATTCTTTTAAAATCGTGCGGACAGTTTTTTCTTCACCGTTTATTGTAATTTTTCCACCTTGAAATTTAATATCTGTGAGAGCACGTTTAGAGAGCTCCTTTAATTTAAGAAACTCTCTAAGTAAAATTCCATTATGCTCTTTTTTTACTTCCCATGATAAACTAAATTGCTTCATATTCTTCACCATTTTATTTAACAAAAGAATCAACAACACGTTTCCAAAATGGAAAAGGTCTAAAACGTGCAAAACGTACTTTTTCATGAGCTACTCGACATTGAATCGATTTAACATCTTGATGTACGATTGTTTTATGATCTAATGTAATTTGAAAATTTGCGTTTCTTACAGGTTTAAGTAAGCAAGTGTGATGTTTAGGTAAAACAAGAGGTGAACCAATCGTACGAAAAACTCGATTATTAATTGAAGCCATCTCAGCAATTTGAATCGCTTCAATTGATGGATGAATAATTGCTCCACCAAGTGCTTTATTATACGCTGTACTACCTGAAGGTGTAGAAATACAAAGACCATCACCTCTAAATGTCTCAAAATGCTGACCTTTTATTTCAACATCAATCACTAATGTACCTTCAAGACCTTTGATCGTACATTCATTTAAAGCTAATGTTTGCATTTCTTTTCTTCCATCCTTATAACGGATGATTACTTCCAATAAAGGATATTCAACTACTTGAAATGGAGTCTTCGCAATTGCAATAACAAGCTTTTCTACCTCACTTGGTACCCAATCAGCGTAAAACCCTAAATGCCCAGTATGAACCCCTACGAAAGATACTTTATCGAGAAGATGAGTGTAATTATGAAAAGCATGAAGTAAGGTTCCGTCACCACCTACAGATATAGCAATTTCAGGCTCTTCTTCATCAAATTTAAAATTAAAACTCTCTAAATAATCTCTCATTCGTTTCGTCAGTTCATTGGACTCTTGATCGCCCTTAGACATAATTACGAATTTCATTTTCTCGCCCTTTCCTTATTGGTCGTTTTTTTTCGAAAACTCTGCTTGCGCCTCTTGAATCTCTCCTCTAATAAGGGACATTTCTTCATCTAATAGAAACGCTGCTTCAGCTGCTCTTTGTAATCGTTCATGAATATTTTCAGGATACTTCCCTTTATACTTATAATTTAAAGAATGCTCTATTGTTGCCCAAAAATTCATCGCAAGCGTTCTTATTTGAATTTCAACTAAAACTTTTCGTTCACCTTCAATTGTTTGAACTGGATATTCAACAACTACATGATATGAACGATACCCGCTATTCTTTTTATTTGTAATATAATCTCGCTCTTCGACAATTGTAAAATCTTTACGTTTGCGAAGAAGCTCCACTACATTTTTAATATCCTCTACAAACTGGCACATCATTCTAAGACCGGCAATATCCTGTAATTCAGTTTCTAAATTTGCTAAAGGAATTCCTTTTCTTATTGTCTTATTAACAATGCTGTGAATAGGCTTAACTCTCCCAGTTACAAACTCAATTGGGGAATGCTGATTAGTTTCTTCAAACTGTTTTCTAATCCCTTTTAACTTTATTTTCAATTCACTTACTGCTTGTTCATAAGGTGCTAAAAAACTTTCCCATTGACCATTCATCCAATCACCACCAACTTACTTCTCTTCTAAAAATGCAATTTGAACTTGCTTAACAAATTCTTCTCCATAGTTAAAATTACCTTCAACATTTTGGATTAAATAAGTTAACTCTTCATTCCAATTATTTAGTGAAAGACTCTTTTCAGCGACCTTTAAAAATACGTTTAAATTTTGATCATTTGCTTTTTTCAAGTCCGACCAATGCTTGTAAGGCACTGTAACATATACAAATTCTTCATTTTCTTCTAATATATACAATAGTGAACCTTGGTCTGAGTCTGCAATCATTGTTCCTACTTCATGACACTGTTCTAAATTCATTTTTGTATCGTCTATTAACAGAATTAAGCTATCTTCATTTATATTTATTCCATTTATTTCAAGCATTTTTCTCATCACTAAAACCTCAACCTTTTTAATGTATGTATTTTATTTAAATTTGACCATTTCTATTGTAACATATCATATAGAAAATAGACGAAGACTAGCACATTCAATAACAAAAATTATACTAAAAATAAGGAGTTAATTATGGCTAAAGAAATTGAAATTGAATTTAAGAACTTATTAACAAAACAGGAATTTGAAAAGCTTAAATCGTATTTCCAAGTTAACGAGTCAAGTTTCCAATCACAAACTAATTATTATTTTGAGACACCTGATTTTACAATTAAAGAACATGGCGGAGCTCTAAGAATCCGAAAAAAGTCACTAACTTCATATACTTTAACTTTAAAAATAAAACAGACAGTCGGACATTTAGAAATTAATCAAAAAATTAGTGAAACTGAAGCATCAACTATGCTAAAAACATACGCTATTCCAGATGGAGAAGTAAAAGATTATATCAACGAAGTAAAATTAAACTTAGATGCCCTAGTATTAATAGGTGACTTAACAACAAACAGAGTAGAATTTCCATATGAAAGTGGACTTTTAGTTTTAGATCATAGTACATATTTAAATCACGAGGATTATGAGGTAGAATTCGAAGTTTCGGACGAAAACATTGGTAAACAACAGTTTATCAATCTGTTAGAGAATCTTCAAATTCCTAGGCGTAAAACATTAAATAAAATTAGACGCTTTTTTAATGTTAAACAAGGAAATCAAGCTAACTGACATATGAGCAGTATTAATTTCAAACGCCGGAGAAACCTAAAGGGTTATTTCGGCGTTTTTTAGTATGTAACTGATATTATCAATCTTTTTATTGAAAGATCGCAGATTTCGCTCAACTTTTTAACCGATTAATTAAAGTTAAAGCTGCTTTCCTAGTTTGCCAATTGAAAATAAGTACTTTTGTCCAATTTTTTCGTCATTATGCCTTAACCGTTATAGGTATTAATTTCTCTTATTTGCGATTTTGGAAATTTATTAGCAGTACATATTTTATTTGCACAGATAAACTTCTAATTTGCACTTCTCTCATCCTTATTTGCAGACCAGACTTTTTCCTCGGTTCCATTTCAAAATTTATTTTACAATTCACTCAGACTCCTGCGACACCACCATTTTTATCACAATACTCAATTGAATTAAGGAAATATTAATAGATTAATGAAAAATAGTGCATCATATTTGAAATATTAACTATCCGTTGCTACAATACCATTAGAGAATAAACGTGTTATATCTTACAAATTAATTTTCAAGTCTGTTATAGTACGGACTTATGAATTGCATTAAGGGTGAAATATATGAATGACAAACAATATAAAAATGAATCAATCAAGCTTCCCGAGCAGAATTGTACAAAAAAATCGATTGAATTGTATGTATTCATAGATCCACTTTGTAGAAATTGTTGGGATTTTAGTACAATTTTAAAAAAGTTTCACTTAGAATATGGCCAATATTTTTCATCTACTTATATTCCAGTTAGTCGATATTACACAACTAAAAAACTATTAGAAAAACGACCTTCTCAGCTTGCATTCGTATGGGAGAAGACAGCTAGCAGATCGGATATCCTTTGCGACGATCACTTATGGATTGATAATAAAGAACTCTACCCATACTACTCTGCAATTGCATTAAAGGCAGCTGAGCTTCAAGGTAGAGTAGCTGGCGTTAGCTACTTAAAGAAGTTACAAGAATATTATTTCTTGAAGGATTTAGACATTACAGATCAAGATGTTCTTATCGAATGTGCTAAAGATATAAATATTGATGTAAAAGAGTTTATGGAAGATTTACACAGTACCCACTCTATTAAAGCTTTGCAATGTGATATTAAAGTTACGAAAGAAATGCATGTAACTGAAATTCCAAGTGTTGTATTTTTTAATGAAAATATTGAAGAAGAAGGTTTGAAAGTTTCTGGTTTTGAAAGCTATCAGACTTATGTAAAAATATTAGAACTAATGACGAATACAAAGTTAGAAAAACGAGAACTACCTGATTTAGCCGAATTTATTAAATTCCAACCATTTGTTACGATTAAAGAATTATGTATGATTTACGAACAATCTACTCAATGTATGGAGTTAGAATTAAAAAAATTAATCCTACGTAGAAAAGTTAAGAAAATTGTTCAAAAAGATCAAATTTATTATCAGTATGTTGTTTAAGAAAAAAAAAGACCTAGCTTTCGCTAGGTCATTTTTTGATGTAATATTTTACATCAAGGGGATGGGAGAAATTTTCACGTTCAACAAAGGGGTATTTGTGTTTGTGAAGTAATTCACACCCTTATAATACAATTTATTTTAGAGTTTGGCAACCATTTGAGAAATATTTCACATTTTAGACACAAAATAGTAGGTATAAAGATATAGAAAAAGTCAGGATAAAAAACAAACACATATAGCTATGTTGCTACATGTGTTTGTTAAAATAAGTTATTCGTTAAATAAAAGCTCTTCCATTTCGTTTAACATTTCTTCAAATACTTTCAATGCTTCTACGATTGGTTGTGAAGAGGTCATATCAACGCCAGCTTTTTTCAATACTTCAATTGGATAATCAGAGCTTCCTGCTTTTAAGAATCCTAAGTATCTTTCAACTGCTGGTTCGCCTTCTTCTAGTATTTGTTTTGAAAGTGCTGTTGCTGCACTGAAACCTGTAGCATATTGGTAAACATAGTAATTGTAATAGAAATGAGGAATTCTACTCCATTCTAACCCAATTAACTCGTCGATTACGATCTCGTCACCAAAATATTTTTTGTTAAGCTCGTAATATGTTTTCGTTAATAAATCTGGCGTTAAAGCTTCACCATTTTGAGCTAATACGTGAATCTGATGTTCAAATTCCGCAAACATCGTTTGACGGAATACAGTTCCTCTAAAAGTCTCTAAATAGTGATTTAATAAATAAAGTCTTTGCTTAGGATCTTTAGTATTTTTTAGTAAATAATCATTTAAAATCGCTTCATTACAAGTAGAGGCAACTTCAGCTACGAAGATTGAGTAATCTCCGTAAACATAAGGTTGATTTTTACGAGTATGATAACTATGCACTGAATGACCAAATTCATGTGCTAATGTGAATAGATTATTTACATTGTCCTGCCAGTTCATTAGGATATATGGATTCGTACCATACGCACCAGAAGAGTATGCTCCGCTACGTTTTCCTTTGTTTTCTACAACATCTACCCAACGGCTTTCATATGCCTCTTTTAGAATTTCAACATATTCATCACCTAATGGTTTTAATGCTTTTAATAAAATTTCTTTTGCTTCTTCATACTTAACTTCCATTTTTACTTCTTCTACTAATGGAGTAAATAAGTCATACATATGAATTTCATCAAGCTTTAACGCTTTTTTACGAATAGCAATATAACGATGTAATAAATTTAAATTATCATTTACAGTAGAAACTAATTGATCATAAACAATTTCAGGAATTTCGTTATTACTTAATGCTGCATGACGAGCATTATCATACTTTCTAACTTTTGCTTTGAAATTATCTTTCTTTACAGCACCACTTAAAGTACTTGCAAAAGTGTTTTTATACGAATCATACGTATGATAAACTGCTTCAAAAGCATCTTTTCGAACGCGTCGATCTGCGCTTTCTAAATAATGAATATAACGACCATGTGTGATTTCTACTTCTTCACCATTCTCGTCTTCAATCGTCGGAAATTTTAAATCCGCATTATTTAACATTCCAAACGTATTACTAGAAGAAGATAACACTTCAGAAGCTTGTGCCATAATTTCCTCTTCAGCTGCTGAAAGAACATGTGGTTTTTGCTTTAAAATTTCTTCTAAAGAGTGCTCGTACAATTTCAGCTCATTATTTTCTTCAATAAATTTTTTCAATGTATCTTCTGAGATTGTTAATAATTCAGGCACGAAGTATGACATTGCACTTCCAGCCTTAGTGTATAGATTCTTCGCACGATCATCTAAAGCTTGATATGTAGAATTTGTTGTATCTTGATCGTAACGCATATGAGAGTATGTATACAATTTACCTAATAAAAACGAAATTTCATCCTGTTTTTTCAACGCATTTAAAAGTGTTTGAGATGACTCACCTAATTTACCTTTAAACTCTGAAAATGATGGGATTAATTCAAGTACTTTTTTATACTCTGCTTCCCAGTTTGAATCTGTTTCATAAATATCTTCCAACTTCCAAGTTAATTCTTCTTGGACTTCACTTCTAGTTGGTAATTTTTTAACAGCTTTTTGTTCTAGCATGTCTGATCCCCCTAAAATTATTATTAGCATTAATAACATTCCAGTGTCTGATATTAATAATCATTTGAATCAGTTCCTGCATTAAACAACAAATCAAATGCTGTATTAGCGCTCAGACAGTCTTCATCCAATGCTTGTTGGAATGATGATGGAATAATAGCATTAGCTATCTTCATTATTTTACCATTTTTAATGGGTTTTACGATTCTAATTTTTACTAAAAAGTCAATATACTTTTCTACACATTTCTCCAAATTATCAATTTCATTATCCTGAAATTGATTAACTCTCCATGTACCATTCTGCACTTCCATTTTTACAGATTGATTTATTTTATCCATAAAGATCAGTTGTCCAATTTCCACTTCATGAAAAAATTTAAAATAGATTTGCCCTTGCCAAACGATACAATGTTCTTTAATTATGCAGTTACTGTCTAAAGGAACGCCAATTACTGCCGGAAAATAATTAATATTTGCATTGTATAAATACTGTTTAAAAACCTTTAAATTACCTTTCGTATGCAAATGTTGATATAGTCTATAATCCTTTTTTAACCGATTCCATTTAGCTACAAATACCTTTTTATCAATTCTATTTAAAGATAAAAATTCCTTAAGACTGAAATTATTTATTGGAAATACGTCCTTTTGCCCAATATATTGAACTGGAGAAAATGCTATTAATGAGGAAAGCACTGTAAAAGATTGTAATGTAGGATTATAGAAGAGAAGTGAAAAAACGTTAATTCTAACAAATGAATAAATAGAAAGCGAATTAATGTAGAAAGATGACCATCTTTTTTGATTTAATAGTTTGTCATTTAGGATCCACAGTACTTTCATTCCACTATCTTTAAAAGAGTTTGTCCTATTTATCATTGTTTCTAAAGGAATTAGCGAACATTGATATTCAACACACATTTGAAGAGTATTAAATTTTATAAATAAATCAGGTCTTTGATTTAATTCTGGTAAAAATTTTTCAACTTCAACATTTACATTAAACTTTTTAAAAAATTGATACAAAGCAAACTTCCCTTTATAATGGTCAATACTCTCTTTTTTCTCATTTTCACATTCAGTCAAATCGATATGCGCAAAATGAGTTACCCTCTTTACTCCAATTTTGAGCCTCACTTGCTTTTGGCAAATTGGGCAAAAATATGGTCCGTTTTGCTTTAATCTTAATAATTCCTCTGTCGTTTTAACTTCAAATAAATTAATAGTATGCCTTTTTGTATTTAATGCGACAATCTTTTACCACAACCTCCTTTCCAAATTACTTCACTATCCTTTTCGTATTTTCCTTTAAAAAAATTAAAAACGATTTTTCAAATAAAAAACCTACCAAATTAAACTTTCTATTTGGTAGGTGACTATATGAAATATTATAAAAATGTTCTATCAATGTTCTATCAATAAGATAGCTCATTACAAAAGTGGTGCCATTAATCTTGATAATGATTCAAATATCCTTTTGTATATAGGTCTCTTTTTAAAATCAGTAAAAATAATTGCTTCAGAATCACGGATATCATTATTAAAATCATTAACTAAGTGATTAATACTTTCCTCTAAATATAAAAATGCAGTGACCTCGAAGTTTAAACGGAAACTTCTCATATCCATATTTGCCGTCCCAACAGATGCGATTTCATCATCTACAATCAATATTTTACTGTGTAAGAAGCCTTGTCTATATTCATAGATTTCGACCCCTGCTTCTAATAACTCTGGAAAATATGAACGCGAGGCATAAAATACGATTTTCTTATCGGGACGATCAGGCATTAGAATTTTTACTTTGACCCCACCATTTGCTGCAACTTTAAGGGCAGTTAAAATATCTTCATCAGGAACAAAATATGGAGAAGCAATGTAGATACTTTTCCTTGCACTTGTAATCATCGCAAAAAATAACTCTTTTATCACTTCATGCTTTCGGTCTGGTCCACCAGAAACAAGTTGAATTGCTCCTTTGGAAGAATAACTACTAACATTAATGTCAAAGTACTCTTTGTCATCAATTAACTCATTCGTCATATAATACCAATCTTGCAAGAATATGAATTGTAGTGTTCGTACACCTTCCCCATTAAGGTATAGATGGGTATCTCGCCACTTTCCAAAATAATGATCTTTCCCTAAATACTCATCTCCAATATTTAAGCCACCAACAAATCCTACATTCGAATCTATGACGATAATTTTCCGATGGTTTCGGTAATTAATCGTATCGTTTAAAACTGGAATTTTAACTGGAGAAAATGGTAGTATTTCTACACCAGCTTTTCTTAAGTCTTTTACAAAATTTCTTGATAATTTCCAACTACCTACAGCGTCATAGAGAAATCGAACCTTTACACCATTTTGCGCCTTTTCAATTAGAATATCTTTTAATTGATTACCAATCTCATCATTTCTTACGATATAGAATTCGATATGAATATGGTGCTTTGCTTTTTTTAGTTCCTCAATTATTTTTGGAAATGTTTCACTTCCGTTTGTAAGAACTTTTGTAAAAGTATTCATCGTCACTGGTGTATTGCTCTGTTTAGCTGCGATATTTATTAGATACTCTAATCTTTGATTTTGCGCTATAAATTCTTTCACTTCTACATCTTCTGATCCATTAATTAAACCATTTGCATTTTGATCATTAATTGCCTTTTTTCGATAGACCATTTTCTTTTTGTAATTTTGTCCAAAAATTAAATAAAAAACAAAACCGAATAACGGGAAAATAGCTAAAAGAATGATCCATGTTAAAGTTCTAGCAGGATTTCTATTTTCTAAGAAAATAATAATCGATACACCTATAGCCGTTATCGAGAACATTATACTTATTAATCTAAAAATAGTAGATTTTTCAAAAAATGCAAAATTCATTAACCAAATGAATTTAATAGTTGGAGAAGCAAAATATAAAATGCATACAACAATTGATAAAAATATTAAAATCTTTAATCGAAATTGCATCAATATTCTCCTTTATAAAGAAAAGAAACCGATCCCTAAGGCATCGGCTATTACAATAATGGAAAAATAGATTTAAAATGAGGTAATGCTGTTTTTTCATAAATCAATTTTCCGTATTCTTCTAAAACGTGTATAGTTACTTTTGAACGATGACCATATTCAAGTAACATTGATGACAAGTAATCGACTTGAACTTCATCAAGCAATTCTTCTTCAAATTTAACATAAAGATAGTAATAATCTTGGAAGGAATAAAGTGTAGTTTCAAATGATTCTTGATTCACAGCATGTGATAATGAAATAATGTCTTCAAGATTTTTAAAGGATAGAATCAGTTCAGTTTCCTCTTCATCCATTGAGTCAAAAATTTCGTCATCATCATCTTCATCTGAATCATCGTCATCATCTACAGAGATAAATGGAATTTCTAAATTCTTTTCTCCTTCACCTAAATTCACTTCTACTTTTTTGCCGTCTTTAGAAATCACAGCTTTTGTTACAACAACTTCTAACCCCTTGTCTAGTGCCTGTACCTGAATCCATAGGGGGCCACCAGCAATGAATTCCTCAGTCAAATGCGCTTCATCAATTAATTCCCAGAAAAGCTCTTCACTTCTTTCTCGATCTAACCATACTTCATCTTTAGAGAAACCTCTCTCCTCGATGTCTAAGTAGGATATGGAGAACTTAAACGTATTTTCATTAATTCTTTCTATTTCCATTTGTTTTCCCCCTCCTTTAATGAACAACAAGTAATTGCGTTAGACGAAATAGAATAAATAAAGTAAAAGAAATTTTATGTTAAATATAAAATTCTGAAATAGTAAATTAGAAAAATACTCTTAAAAATTTAGCTTTAATAAGTAAATTTTTATCTATCTTACCATGAAAATTTATTAAATGCGAATAGTAACTACAATTATATTTTATGATACAATTTAAAATTTTGGAAATAAAATTCACCTATTTTTTAAAAATCATCATATACCTATTAATAATAGGACAATCATTTAAAGCTTTTAATAAGAGAGGTGAATTCATGATAGATCTTCATTATATATGGTCCTTTTTAATGATTGTAATTATAGACATTGTTTTAGGTGGAGATAATGCTATTGTCATTGCATTAGCATGTAGAAAATTACCATATAAGCAACGTAACATAGCGATAATTTTCGGTAGTATTACCGCAATTGTTTTACGAATTATCCTAACAATATGTGCAATTTACGTCCTTAAGGTCCCATTCTTACATTTAATTGGCGGAATATTACTTTTGTACATAGCTTGCAAATTAATTATTCAGGAGGATGACAACCCTTCTATAAAGGAGAACTACACAGTTTTCCACGCAATTCGTACAATTGTGTTTGCTGATTTAGTAATGGGGATTGATAACGTATTAGCAATAGCTGGGGCATCAAATGGAAAGCCATCATTAGTCATCTTAGGTCTTTCCATCTCAATTCCAATTATTATTTGGGGAAGTAAAATCGTTTTATGGTTTATAGAAAGATATCCAATTTTGAGTTTTGTAGGGGCTTCTGTTCTTTCAATAACAGCTAGCAAGATGTTAATAGACGAGCCCTTTATCAGTCAATATATAAACGGGCGGAACGATATGGAATTAATTGTCGGTTCATCTTGTATAATCTTCACCATTGTTATAGGTTACTATTTTAATAATATTCGATACCGTAAGCGAACATCCTAATTGTTAAAAAAAAGCTGTAAAAAGTATGCATTTAACTTTTTACAGCTTTTTATATAATATGAATAGGTATTTGTTCAATATGATTGAGAATCTTAATCAAGAATTGTAATTTTTTTCACAATTCAAAACGTAGATTTATTCATTAACTAAACGTTGCGCTACTCTTAATTGATATGTGCGAACTGAACGCGGTAAAAATCTTCTAATTTCATCTTCATTATAACCAACTTGTAAACGTTTCTCATCAATAATAATTGGTCTTCTAAGTAAACCAGGATATTTCTGAATGATTTCATATAAGTCTTGTAAAGGAAGACTTTCTAAGTCTACATTTAATTCTTGGAAAATTTTTGATCTTGTTGATATAATTTCATCAGTACCACTTTCAGTCATACGTAAAATTTGTTTAATCTCATTAATTGATAATGGTTCTGAAAAAATATTTCTTTCTTTATAAGGAATATTATTATCTTCTAGCCACATTTTTGCTTTTCGACAAGACGTACAACTTGGTGAATTATACAAAATTACCATTTTGCTCTCCCCCTAACTACTCTTTTAAATAAAAGTAATATAGTTATGTGTATTAATTTATAAGAATTGGTTAATTATAATTAGTTTAATCTACCACCATATGTTCACATTATACAGTATTGTGCAAAATAAATATATACAAATTTGTAAAAAAATTTAAAAAAACCTATACAAAAGGTGTACAATTTTCAGTAAATTTCCAAGTAAAATATAGGCAAATTTCTTTGATACATTTTTCGTATATGACAGCTACATTTTACTCCGTAAACCTCACTATCCGTAAATGAAACCTGCTTTCTTGTTTCATCCGATCTTTCAGTCCTTTATCTTCCGGTAGCATTTCCTAAATGAGTCAAGTACACCTTCGTTTCACACAATTTTATTCCTTAAAGTTACAATATTAAAAACAAGATTGCTTTATAAAAAGACCAAAAATAATTATTTGGAAAAAGCTTATTTATCCTTTCTATTTCACCAAATTTTTAATACAATAATAGTAACGCTTACATTCCTAGGAGGCTAATCTTATGGCAGCTTACATAACTGATCTATTGATTGTTGCATTGTTAGTAATTGGAATTACTGCACTTAATGGTGTGTTTACAAACGCGATCGGCGAAAAAATATTTGGTAGAAGTAAAAAAAGTCAATTTGTTGATATGTCTGACAGAATGTCTGCAAACTTCAAACAAGTTGGTGGCCAAGGCAAGTTCCGTAAAAAAACTTATTAAGAACAGACTTATAAGAAATTTACGATTAAAAAAGGGCAAAGGCCCTTTCTTTTTTTTTTGCCTTGATAAGGTTTAGTGTATAACCAATGTAGAATGACTAAGGTCACTAGTTCGTCCTACGGTACAGTACTTTGAAATATTAAATTCAGGGGCTTTGAATTAAAAATTTGGTTATCATTGTACACTCTTGATTAATTTTTTTTAAGCTTATCCTACCATTATTACACATACCCATATCTACACTTTTATCATAAAACCTCCACCTTAATTTTCCCTTAACATTATTTTAGTATTTCTACTTCTTCATGAACCTCTTATGAGGAACCATTTTACTTCTTTTTGCTGTTTTACTTCCTCATGAACCTCTTATGAGGAACCATTTTGCTTCTTTTTGTTGTTCTACTTCCTCATGAACCCTTAACCTAATCTTATTTCCAATTAAAAAAATCCTAGCGACAAACTCACTAGGATTGATTTATTATTTATACATTTGTTGATAATTTTTAAATTCTGCTTCAGAGCAAAGTACAAAATGTCCAGGACGAACTTCACGTAATTTTGGCTCTTCGTTTGAATAATCGTGTTGTTTTGGATCATAAACGATACGTTTACGATTGCGCTCATAAACAGGATCTGGAAGCGGAATTGCTGATAATAATGATTTTGTGTAAGGATGCATTGGGTAATCATATAATTCATTACTATCTGCAAGCTCAACAATTTTACCGTGGTACATTACACCGATACGGTCACTAATATACTTAACCATTGATAAATCATGGGCGATAAATAGATATGTTAAACCTTTTTCCTGTTGAAGCTTTCTCATTAAGTTTACAACCTGAGCTTGAATTGACACGTCAAGAGCTGAGATTGGCTCATCAGCGATAATAAATTCTGGTTGTACAGCAAGTGCTCTCGCAATACCGATACGTTGACGTTGTCCACCTGAGAATTCATGTGGGAAACGGTTAGCGTGTTCTTTATTTAAACCTACTGTTTCAAGTAAGTCATAAACCATTTTCATACGCTCTTCTTTGTTACGAGCTAAGCCATGAATATCAATACCTTCTGCAATGATATCCGCAACTTTCATACGCGGGTTTAATGAAGCGTATGGATCTTGGAAAATCATTTGCATACGACGGTTAAACTGCTTTAACTCTTTACGACTTTTCTTACCATGTACATCTTCACCATCGAAAATTACTTGTCCATCAGTCGCATCATATAATCGAATGATTGAACGTCCAGTTGTAGATTTACCAGAACCTGATTCACCTACTAAACCGAAAGTTTCACCACGGAAAATGTCAAATGTAACATCATCGATTGCTTTAACTGTTGTTTTACCTGTATTAAAGTATTGTTTTAAATTTTTAACTTCAACTAATTTTTCTGCTTTATTTGACATTTACTTCACCTTCCTTCATTCGTTGAATACGCTTGATAACGGCTTCAGGTGGTTCAACTTTTGGAGCATCCTCATGTAATAGCCATGTTGCAGCGTAATGTGTATCAGACACTTTAAACATAGGAGGTTCCATTTCATAGTCAATTTTTAAAGCATTTGGATTACGTGGTGCAAACGCATCACCTTTTGGAGGATTTAATAGATCCGGTGGTGTACCAGGAATTGCTACTAATTCTGCTCCTTGTTCATTATCTAAATCTGGCATTGAAGCTAAAAGTCCCCAAGTGTAAGGGTGTTTTGGATTGTAGAAAATATCGTCTACAGTTCCAATTTCAACTACTTTACCTGCATACATTACTGCCACTTTATCTGCAACATTCGCTACTACACCTAAATCATGTGTAATAAAGATAATTGCTGAATCAGTTTTTCTTTGAATTTCTTTCATTAACTCAAGAATTTGAGCTTGAATTGTAACGTCAAGAGCTGTCGTTGGCTCATCGGCGATTAATAATTTTGGATTACATGCTAGCGCCATTGCAATAACAACACGTTGTCTCATACCGCCTGAGAATTGGTGTGGATATTGTTTGAAACGTGCTTCAGCATTTGGAATTCCAACTAGATTTATTAACTCTAAAGCAATTTTCTTTGCTTCAGTTTTGCTCATTTTTTGGTGCTTTATTAAACCTTCTGTAATTTGATATCCAATCGTTAATACTGGATTTAAAGAAGTCATAGGATCTTGGAAAATCATTGAAATTTCTTTCCCACGAATACCTTGCATTTCTTTTTCACTTAATTTAGCTAAATCTTTTCCATCGAATAAGATTTCACCGCTCTTAATTTTACCCGGCGGGTTTGGAATTAACCCCATTAATGCTTTTGATGTTACTGATTTACCTGAACCAGATTCACCTACAATTGCTAATGTCTCACCTTTTTTAAGATCAAATGAAACTCCGCGTACCGCTTGAACTTCACCAGCATGAGTATAAAAGGAGACACATAAATCTTTTACTTCTAATAATTTACTCATAGTTCATTCTCCTCTCAAATATTACTTACTCTTTGGATCTAAAGCGTCGCGTAACCCGTCAGCAATTAAGTTGAAACTTAAGATTAATAAACTGATTACAACCGCCGGAATAATCATCATATGTGGGAAAGTTTGTAATGACTTGAAGCCATCACTTACTAAAGAACCTAATGATGCTTTCGGAGGTGCAATACCTAGACCGATAAAGCTTAAGAATGCTTCAGCGAAGATTGCACTTGGAATTGTGAACATCATCATTATAATGATTGGACCCATAATATTTGGAATTAAATGTTTTCCAATTAATTGAGTATTAGTTGCACCTAATGTTCTTGAAGCTAAAACGAACTCTTGATTTTTTAATTTTAACATTTGTCCACGAACGATACGGGACATACCTACCCAACCTGTTATTACCATCGCTAAAGCGATTGAAAGAATACCTGGGTTTTTAAATACTAAGATGAATAAGATTACTACGATTAGATAAGGAACACCCATTAATACTTCAGCAATACGTTGCATGATCGTATCTACTCTTCCACCAAAGAATCCCGATATACCTCCGAAGGTTACACCAATTACCATATCAATTACTGCTGCTAATAAACCGATTAAGATTGATACTCGAGCACCAGCCCATGTTCTTGTGAAAAGGTCACGACCTAAATCATCTGTACCAAACCAATAGTTTTCTTTAATATTTTTGTTTTTATATACATCGTTTCCATATTGATCAATTCCATCAAATGGTAAGAATTTTACATTTTCTAATACACCAATTTTTGGTGGTAATTTCGATCTTTTTAAATCTTGGTCTTTATAAGAATGTCCACTCATCATTGGACCAAATAATGTGAAGAATAATAAGATGCCTAGGACAATAAAACCTAACATTGCACCTTTATTTTTCCTAAAACGTCTACGAGCGTCTTTCCAGAATGAATCTGAAGGTCTAGAAATTTTATCCGCGTTATTCAAATCTACATTTGCAGGTTGGAATAAATCAGATGAAATTTTTTGAGCTGTGTTGTTGTTCATTATTTATTTACCTCCTGCTAAACGGATACGTGGATCAATTACACCGTATAAAATATCTACTACGAAAATTACGATTAATAATAATGCACTATAGAAAATTGTTGTACCCATAATTACTGAATAGTCATTTGTTACAATTGATTGAACGAATTGAGAACCTAATCCAGGTACAGCAAACATATTTTCAATAACTAAAGTACCAGTCATTAAGTTTACAGCCATAGGACCTAAAATTGTGACTACTGGGATTAATGCATTTCGCAGGGCATGTTTAATGATTACGCCTAATTGAGAGATACCTTTTGCTTTTGCTGTTACGATATACTCTGAGTTCATAACTTCGATTAACTCAGTTCTTGAGAATCGAGCTACAGTTGCTGTTACGAATACTGACAATGCAACTGTCGGTAGAATCGTGTATTTAAAGCTTTCCCAATACGCTACCGGGAACAGATGTAATTTTACTGCTAAATAATACTGTAAGACTGCCCCGAATACGAATGATGGTATCGAGATACCTAAAACTGCTAGAACAGTAGAACCATAGTCCCATATAGTATTCTTTTTTAATGCAGCAACAATACCGAAGATTAATCCGATAAATGTTCCTAATAATAATGCTTGAGCACCTAATTGAGCTGATGGACCAATACGAGTTTTGATCATATCAGTTACTTGACGATTATCGTATTTATATGAAACTCCTAAATCCCCTTTAGCTAAATTCTCCATGTACTTTGCATATTGTACAGGAACTGGCTTATCTAACCCAAATTTAGCAAAGATAATTTGTTTTTGATCAGGTGTTAATTTCTCTGGGTTTTTTAATGGAGAACCTGGTAACAACTTCATTAAGAAAAATGTAACAGTACAAATTAAAAATAGTGTGACAAACATGTAAATAAATCTCTGTAGCACGTAACGTCCCACAACTGCACCCCCTTATTAATTTAAAAAATTTTTTTTTTTTTTATTTTTTGATAATTCTTTTGTAAAAATGAGAGCATTTGGATCTTTTCCTATTTGGATCTACTCCGCATACTCTTTTGTACCAATTATAATTCTGTAATTTTTTCGATCGATTTAACTTCTTGTCCATATTATTCTCAAACATGGGATTAATCATTTAATCCTTTTTTTTCATTTGATGTAAAATGGTGTAAATTTTTGCTTAAGCTTTTTTTTCCAACAATGTAAGCGTATTCGCAATGACGCTTTTGGTCAATATTTTTTTACTGGAAAATTCTAAATTATTATTCTAAACAGATAATTCTTTACAATTTTTCCCCTTATAAATTGAGCTGGGATCCTTATAAAAAATAGCTTATTTAGATATTTATTCATAAATTTGGTAAAAAAATGATTGCTTATTCAAAAATTCAAATTGCAAATTTCAGTATAGCAAATTTATTTATCGTAACATATCTCGCAATCCATGATGTATACCCCCTAAGATGCTAATGCAATGTAGGTTAAAATACAGAAAGTTAATATACAATTCTGAATTTTTATAGTAGAATTTTCGATAAGTATCGATTTTTTTCTACAAATTTTATTATACATTTTTATGAGAGTTTTACAACAATTTTGACAAATAAAATTAAATAATTTGTTAAAATAAAGAGAATAGTCTTAAAAATGCTAACAATTTAAAAATATTTTGTAACGATTAGTTAAAACTATTTACATTATTATTATAGTATAGCATTATTAAGTCTACAATATATAATTCTTTCCAACAGGAGGATCACAAACTAAATGTCGAAACACTATATTATTGTTGTATTATCTGCGATAGTACTAGCAGCAATCCTTTCTTTTACCCAAGGAACATTAAACTTTTTCCTTCATTTCACGAACACAATGTTCTATATTGGACTAACATTATTTGTTATTGGTGGTTTTTTATTAATCGTACAAAGTGGATTTTTTAATATCACTCGCTTTGGAATGCGTAAAGTATTCGGAACTCGAGACCAACAGATGGCAGAAATGACAGGTGATGAATCACTTACTGTTAAAAAGGATATGATTTATAGAAGATATCGATTTTCAATTACAAAACCATTACTGATGGCTTCAATAACTTTAGTTATCCTTTCTTTTTTATTCAGTTTTATCATTATTTACTAAATGATGTATCAACATCTTGAAAGTTGAATATAATTAAGATATTATCTATAGAAAGTATATATAAGCTGTGATGAAGAGTAGTACACAGATTTAGCATGTTAAGAGAGCTTGTGGATGGTGAAAACAAGTCATGCTCCCTGTCGAATGGACTTCTGAGCTTCGAACCGAACAGCTAGTATAAGTAGGCTTCGACGTAACTCAAACGATAGATGAGAGCATGATTTCATGCATGAGTGATTCCATATTTGGAATAACTAGAGTGGTACCGCGGTTTAATCGTCTCTATGTAATAGAGAGATTATGCCGCTTTTTTTATTTTATTTAGCTTTATTTAGGAGGATTTAAAGATGCAAACTATTTTTAGTGGAATTCAACCAACATCATCTGGAGGTATTACTTTAGGTAACTATTTAGGTGCGGTAAAACAATTCATTGAATTACAAAATGATTATAACTGTTATTTCTGTATTGTTGATCAACATGCAATAACAGTACCGCAAGACAGACTCGCTTTACGTAAAAACATTCAAAGTCTATCTGCAATCTATGTTGCTGCTGGATTAGACCCAGAAAAATCAACTATTTTTATCCAATCAGAAGTACCCGCACACGCTCAAGCAGGATGGATGATGCAATGTATATCATATATCGGTGAATTAGAGCGTATGACACAGTTTAAAGATAAATCATCTGGTAAAGATGGTGTATCTGCTGCTTTATTAACTTACCCACCTTTAATGGCCGCAGATATACTTTTATACGGTACTCATTTAGTTCCAGTTGGGGATGACCAAAAGCAACATTTAGAGCTTACTCGTGACTTAGCAGAGCGTTTTAATAAGAAATATAATGATATCTTTACGATCCCTGAAGTTAGAATTAGTAAAGACGCTGCTAGAATTATGAGTTTAGCTGATCCAACTAAAAAAATGAGTAAATCCGATGAAAATCAAAAAGCTACAATTTTTGTTTTAGATGACCCTAAAGTAATTGAAAAGAAAATTAAAAGTGCTGTAACTGACTCTGAAGGCATTGTTAAGTATGATAAAGAAAATAAGCCTGGTATTTCGAATTTATTAAGCATTTACTCAGCATTTACCGGTGAAACAATTCAAGAATTGGAAAATAAATACGCTGGTAAAAATTATGGAGAATTCAAACAAGATGTTGCAGATGTAGTAGTTAACGGTTTACGCCCATTACAAGAACGATATAAAGAAATTATTTCCTCGACTGAATTAGATGATATTTTAGATGCAGGAGCTGCAAAAGCAAATGCCGTTGCGAATAAAATGATTAAGAAAATGGAAAATGCTATGGGATTAGGTCGCAAGAGAAAAAAATAATCCTTACTTAGTAATTGGTGTCTTAAAAGTCAATGAACTTTTGAGACGCCTTTTTCTTTACTGTAAGGAAAAGAACGAAATATCAATAAATCATTAAAAAACCTACAAGGCTCTTATCACCTTGTAGGTCTTTTCGTTTTGAGGTAAATAACCTCTTTTAGTTTACTTTTTGTTCGTGTTCCATTTCCCATAGTTTTTCAAAGAAAGGTTGACCTTTAACGATTCTTCCACATAATTGCTCATGTCGCTCTGACCATCCACTCTTTATTTCGTCATATAATTGAGACCAAATGTCCTCAAATGACAAATCCTGAATTTGTTGATACGATCTCGGATTCCACTCAGTGTACCAATAGCGAATCTCCGATGGATTTTTTGATGAATGGAGTTGATCTAGCGCCATAAATAATAACTGCTTTAGCTGTCTTTCTTTTCTTGTTAGTCCGCTCATAATAATAGGCGACGGTGACAGTATATGATGTTCTTTTGTATCATCATTTACTAAATTTTGAAGATTATAGTGAGTTTCTTCAATCTCGGCTGTCATATCATACACCATTTGTTCTTGCCTAGGTATTAATCGGCTTTTTCGAATTGGAATATTATACCCAATTGTGTCCACCGCAATAATACCATTACCGTCAGTTACTACAAAGCAATAATCTAGCTGAATACGCTCGTGATTCTTTCTTACATAAGACTTTTGGAACACTTCAGTTAATAGACCGGAAGGAAGCTCTAATAGTTCATTTTCAATATACTGATATAACTCTGGAGTAACTTTAATGACTGGAACTTGGTCTAATAATTCAACACTATCATCTTTTCTCCATTCAAAAAAATGACAGACATTGTAACCATTTTCTTCACCTTCAAACCAATTGACCCATACATCATGTAAATACAACATTTACTACCCCTCACTTCACAACTGTATGTAACTTTCAGTATGGTCAGTGATTCACTAATTTATTCCATTTTCCACTGAATTACAAAAAGTGTTTAACAAACTGAATGAAAAATAGTCAATAATTCATTAAAATATCATAGATTAAAGCATCTCTGATACATTAATACTAAGCAATACATTATATACGCTCTGATCTGCTCTGGAATCGTTTGCATTCAAATCGAAAGATAATGTATTGCATTTTCCTTAATCCTTTTACTTGGCGTTCGTAAAAGGATATCAGTTGACCATTCTGTCTGCTCTGTACAACTTTTAACAATGTCATATCCAACACTGTAACCCAATAATTTTGGAATTCCGTTCCCACCATACAAGTATTTTGAAAATTTATCATCATTACTTGTTATCTCAAGTTTATCAATTAAATATTTTTTATAATATAATTCACATTGCTTGGAAGAATACTGATTTGTCCATGGTGCCTGAACCGCTTCTCCATACAGATCTAAAACTGCAGTTTCGGCTAAACCTTCTAAAATCATAGCATCAAGTAATGTGACCTTTTTGTTTTTATATAACTTTGTCAATCTTACAATATGATGATACTCATGTAATAATACTGCTTTATGTTGTAAAATTCCTTCTAAAGGGGACAAAAATAAACAAATACAATTTTTATGTGCGATTCCACCCCTTTGATAAGTCGTGTTTTTAAACATATTTCCGGTCCTATGACAAGGTAAAATAAATATAGGAAGGTCAGGTCCGTTAAATTCTCTTTTTAACTTCTCAAACTCTTCAGAAAGGCTTTTCCATATACTTTTTTCATTTAGTTGTTCCAGATCATCTTTACTCAAAGTTGACAGCCTCGATAAACCGTGGGAAAGAAGATATTTATATAAACTTTCCTCATTATATTTCGGAAAATATGGTAAAAGTTTTTTCATTACCATTTGTTTATCTTCAATAAAATCAACCCATTTATAAGTTGGCATTATCCCAAGTTAATCACCACCTCAATTTACTATTAAAGTATGATAATTAACTAGTGAAAGTTACTTTTTTTACACTGGGATTTTTAATAAAAAAAAGCTTAGGTAAAGACCTAAGCTTTCGTGTCCAAAATAAATTTTAAACTTATTTAGTAAATTCTTTAAATGCTAAAGTTACATTATGTCCACCAAATCCTAATGAATTAGAAATTGCTGCTTTTACATTAAATGGTCTAGCAACATTTGGTACATAATCTAAATCACATTCGCTATCAGTTTCTTGGTGATTAATCGTTGGAGCAATTACTTTATTATGGATTGTTAATGCTGTAATAATTGCTTCAATTCCACCAGCTGCTCCTAGCATATGACCAGTCATAGATTTTGTTGAACTAATTGGTACATTGTATGCATGTTCACCAAATACTTCTTTAATTGCCATCGTTTCAAATTTATCGTTTAATTCAGTACTTGTACCATGTGCATTAATGTAATGAATATCTTCAACTGATAAACCAGCATCATCAAGTGCCATTCTCATTGCACGAGCACCACCTTCTCCTCCTGGAGCGGGTGCTGTAATGTGGTGTGCATCACCCGTTGTTCCATATCCAACGATTTCAGCATAAATCTTCGCTCCACGAGCTAATGCGTGTTCTAATTCCTCAAGGAATACAATTCCAGCACCTTCACCAATGATAAAGCCATCACGAGCATTGTCAAATGGACGACAGGCTTTTTCAGGATCTGGATTTAATGATAAAGCTCTTGCAGCACAGAATCCAGCAAGACCCATATCAGTAATCGGTGCTTCGGCACCACCAGTAATCATTGCAACTGCATCGCCACGTTGAATAATTTTGAAAGCATCACCAATCGAACTTGCACCAGAAGCACAAGCTGTAACTGTACAACCATTAGGACCTTTAGCACCAGTTAAAATAGATACTTGTCCAGAAGCCATATCAGGGATTAGCATTGGAATAAAGAATGGGCTTACTCGACGTGCACCTTTTGTTTGGAAAGTATTAAACTGTTCTTCATATGTTTCCATACCACCGATACCAGAACCAATCCAAACACCTACTTTAGGAGCAATTTCTTCATCAATTGTAAAGTTTGCATCTTCTAATGCCATTTTTGAAGCTGCAATTGCATAATGAGTAAAGCGGTCCATGCGTTTTACTTCTTTTTTATCAATATATTTTTCAGGATCAAAGTCTTTTACTTCTCCTGCAACTTTAACAGGGAAATTATCAGGATTTTTTCGAGTCAGAACACCAATTCCACTCTTTCCATTCATTAAACTTTCCCATACTGTATTTATATCATTACCAATAGGTGATACTGCACCTAAACCTGTAATAACAACTCGTTTTTTCATATTTAAAAAATCCTCCTTCAATTAGATTATCTTCCGAATCGAAGTGCAATTGCACCCCAAGTTAATCCGCCGCCAAATCCAACTAATACTAATACATCGTCTTCTTTAACATTTCCTTTTTTATATTCTTCAACTAATGCAATTGGAATTGAAGATGAAGATGTATTACCATGACGATCAATAATTACACTCATTTTTTCTTTAGGAAGCTGTAATCTTTCTCTTGCAGCGTCCATTATACGAGTATTTGCTTGGTGTGGAATTAAGAAATCCACTTCTTCTTTTGTTAATCCTGCTAATTTTAAAACAGTTTCACAAGAATCTCCCATTTGACGAACTGCAAATTTAAACACTTCTCGACCATTCATTACTAAGTGATCTCCACCTTTATAAAGATGTTTACCACCTGTACCGTCCGCTCCTAATTCATAAGAAAGAATTCCTCTTCCTTCACTTACAGGACCGATAACTGCAGCACCTGCACCGTCACCAAATAAAACTGCTGTATTTCGATCTTCCCAGTTAACAATTTTAGTTAACTTTTCAGCACCAATTACTAGAACTCTACTGTATGTACCAGTTTTTACAAACTGAGCTGCAGTAACAACTCCGTAAATAAATCCAGCACAAGCAGCACTAATATCCATTGCAGCTGCATTTTTAGCTCCAAGTCTTTCTTGAATTACACAAGCAACTGATGGGAACGACTTATCTGGAGTAACAGTTCCAACTAGAATTAAGTCAAGTTCTTCTGCTTTTACATCTGCATCTTTTAAAGCTTCTACTGCCGCTTCATATGCTAAATCAGATGTGTCTTGTTCGTCACTAGCAATTCTTCTTTCTTTAATGCCAGTACGACTAACAATCCACTCATCTGAAGTATCCATCATTTGTTCTAAATCATAATTAGTTAACTTTTTTTCGGGTACGTATGAGCCAATACCTAAAATTCCAGCATTCATTAATATCCCCGCCTTACTTTATTATTTTTATGTCTTCTTATTATTACCTGGTACTAATTTTATGAAATAATATGTACTTTGTCTACATTTTTATCTTTTTAAATCAAGGCTATGTAAAAAAGATGAATCATTTCTTAAAAAGAATACCATTCAATTGGACGAACCTCAAAGCCAAAGCGAATTTTTAAACGAATAGTATTCTACTACAAAAAAGGAAATAGTTCAAAATGAACCATTTCCCTATTTGAGTAATGTATTTCATTAGTAAAGATGAAAATGCTGTTGAATTTGCTGTTTTTGCTTTTGTATACCTTCCTCAAATGAAGTTGTATTAATAATAACAAAAGGAGTTGCATCAATATAATTTCTCATTTGAGCCAACTTTATTCCTTCAATCATATTTTGTAATCCGCTGAAATTCCCGTCCTCTGGTAAGTGCATACATTGTTTAGCTGTAATGATATATTTATGTTCTTTTAATTCCTTCTCAGAAATTATTCGAATTGCTTTACCAACATCTTCTACAAATAGAATTTCATTAGAACCATATACATTTTTTATGGAAACATTCCTCTTTCCTAGTTCTTGAACAATCAATTCATGTACTAAGCCTGCTGACGGCTCCCAAGGTCCATATAAAGATGGAATTTCAATATAAGTAATATTGCAGTCTATATTTTTACTCAATTCATTAACAGTTCTTTCTAAATCAGCTAATTCTTTTTTGGTAGATAATAAAAAGATAATATCCTTACTTTTGCCAATGATTTTGTTAAATAGTTTTTCTGTAAACTCTATACTTTTAATTGAGCCTTTTAACTTTAGTTCATCATAAAAATGACATATAAAAATAGTATCATATTGCTCATTCTCTAATAAAAATTGCTCTTCATCTAAAAAGATGACCCTTGCATTCCTTCCGATTGAAAAGATTTTTTCTTCACTTATTAAATCACTTTCATTTCCTTTTTCCATCACAACTGCTGAAACATCATTATATTCCATTAGTTGGCAAACTAACTCATATCCTATAAATCCACTGGATCCAATTACAGCACACTTTTTCATTATTAACCTCCTTCTTTTAGGAAATTTATTCAAAAAAAATATAGAGACTATAAAACATCCTGATATTTTTTTAAAAACCTTATTAAGTTTTTTCCACAGTCAAATTTTTTTTCTTCTAATGAAATCAAAATCGAAATCGGTAAATTATTTTTATGTCGCTCTTCTTCTAAAAGTCTAATATCACTTTTCCATTTATAATGATTTCTTGTTGTAGTGTATATTTTAATTGGTGAGATTGTTTCATAAAAAAAACATTCTCTATCTATAACCATATATATATCCGACGCTTTATATGCTTTTAAAATTTCATGAACTGTTCTTTTATAGAACAATTTATTTTCTCTTTCTAAATCTAATTCATTTTTTAAATTTAACGAAGGATTTAATAATGAAACACTTCTGACTTTACCCTTTAAGAGGCCAAGTAATTTACAAACGACTAATGCACCAGTACCTTCTCCAATTATATGAATTGATGGGTTTAAAATTTCTTTTCTCATAACTGAATGATATAAGCTTTCTGCTAAATCGACAGCGTCATCAGAACCCCAATTTTTTCCATATAAATTTGAAGTGAATACTGTGTACCCATCATCTGTTAAAGTTGATAATAACTTTCTTTTATCAAAATGCTGCAATAAGCAACTATGTGCATTATCTACGTAATGAGTATTCCCACCGATATAGAGTACTCCGAAACCATTCGGTCTAATAGGTAGATGAATAACTGCATATTGATCCTCTTGTTTAAAAAATCTCTCAGTTACAGGCATTCCTATCACCTTATTATTAATGTAGTATTTTTGGGGAATTATAAAATTGGTATAAAAAATTCTTAAGTTACTTTTTTTAATTAAAACTTTTTAATTATAACTTCAATTATCAAATTTCTAGGTATATAATATGATAAGAACTAACTAGATAGGAGTGATTAGAGTGCGTTTTATTATGACATTGTTCTGGAGCTTTGTTTTATGCCAAATGGGAGCTTACGTTTTAAGTTCAATGACTGGCGGAGAGTATAACTTCACAACTGCTTCAGTTATGGCTGTAGTATTATCTTTAGCTATTTCAGTTCTTAGCGAAGCAATAATTCCTAACGAACCTGTTGCAAAACACCACTAAAATCTATATATAACATATGTTGTAGCACCCAAAAACGTTCAACTTGGTATATACATATGTCATCAATTATAGATTTAGATAATTTATAAAATACTAAAATTTTGATAAATACATTCAATATTTTGTATATTGTAAACGCATAAAAGAGCGCCCTCGATCAATTAATCGAAAGCGCTTTTTTTATACCTCTTTTAAGTTTCTACTGATGGGTACTCTTCAATGATCCACAATTATTTAAATTTGGATTTATATGTCCATTTTCTATTATGGTTTTGTGTATCTGGAAAAACTTCTCCAGCCTGAAGCTTAATTTGTTTTGGGCGAGTTACATTGCTTCCTGTTTCACCGATTTCCACGTATACCCCATTATTTGGTGCTTTGTCGCCTGGTCGAAATTGATGTGCTTGACCCATAATGTATTCCTCCTTCTTTTTAGGTTCTTATTGTTCCTCTAAAAAGAAAGTTTTTACTTTTAAAAAGATGGTATCATTAGTAATTATTGGCTTTTTATCCAATAATATTTTTTCTTAAAAAGATTAACATTAAAAAATAAAAGGTGATGAATATGAAAACAAAACACTTAATTGCACTAGATTTAGATGGCACCTTATTAACGGATGAAAAAACAATATCCGAACGTACTTTAAAAGTGATCCAACAGTTAAAGAATCAGGGTCACGAAGTATGCATTTCAACTGGTAGACCTTTTAGAGCTAGTAAAATGTATTATGACCAATTAAAACTAACAACTCCAATTGTAAACTTTAATGGTGCTTATGTTCATCACCCTCTAGATGATTCATGGGGTGTTTATCACGAATCATTACCTTTAGAAGTTGCAAAAGAGGTAATTAGTTCTTGTAGAGAGTATGAATTAAAAAATATGTATGCTGAAGTAATGGACGATGTATACGCAGATAAACACGAAGAAGAGATTCTCCCACTTTTCCACTATTTAAAAGAAGATATAATCCACGGAGATTTAGTTATAAATCTTACACACGCGCCAACATGTCTTTTAATCGATAGTGAAGAGTCTCATGTTGCAAGCATTCGTGAGCACCTATCAAATGTCCATGCTGAAGTAATCGATCACCGACGTTGGGCAGCACCTCATCATATAATCGAAATTGTTAAAGCAGGCATGAATAAGGCAATAGGTCTACAAAAAGTAGCTTCTTTCTATAATATTCCTCGAAAAAACATTATAGCTTTTGGGGATGAGGACAATGATTTGGAAATGATTGAATATGCAGGTCATGGTGTTGCTATGGATAACGCAATTCATCAATTAAAGAATATTGCAAACCACACGACATTATCTAATCAAGATGATGGAATCGCAATTTTCCTAGAAGATTTTTTCAACTTAAAAATATAATTCTTCTTTGTCATTAATTTCAAAGATAACTAATAATAACCACTTATAACAATTTGCTAAATGAGCATTCTATTAAGGACTTCACCAAAGGGATTATCCACTTTTTGATATCGATCAATTACTATTGGAAATTCTTACGAAGTCAAAAACAAAAAGCTTTCCTATTTAGGAGGGAATCATAATGGGCAAAAGTAATAAGTCTAAGCGCTTTATTCAACAAAGTTCTGATTCTGTTACAAAGTACTCTGAAAAATTCCCTTATCACTTTACATTAGCCGAAGCAGAAGAGCGAAAAGCTAATAATAGTCAAAGCTTTAATGCTTAATTTAAAGCATTAAAAACAAAAAACAACCATTGGAATACTCCTTTGGTTGTTTTTTTATTTTTTCGTTAGTTCTTAATTTACTGAAGAAGTTTCTTGTAAGAAATTGTTTGTGTAGCTGGTTTAATTTCTCCATTAAGATTCTTCTCATTAACCTTTGTTGCAACGATATTTGCTGTTATTTCATAATCCCCATATGGAAGGTTTTTATTTACAAAATTAACTTGCTCTTCCCAAACTTGTGTTTTTCCGCTAGGAACCGCTACATTTGTAATGACTTGTGCATATACCATTTCTCGAGATGATTGATAAACTATTTGTCCACTTTCATCTTTAATTGTAAAATCAACTTTTTGAGATGAAGGGAATGTAAAGTTTGCAGAGATTTTATTATCATTACGTAATGAATACTTCATCTTTACAAGCCCATTAGCTTCTGTAATTTCAAGTGTTGGTGAAAGCTTTTCAACGTCAATCTCATTACTTTGACCTACAGTTTGTTTTGTACTTGGTGTTGGTTTTATTTCCTTGTCACTCTTTGCACCACAACCAGAAAGAAGTAGTGAACAAGCTATTAAGAGAATCGATCCCTTTTTCAAAATAATCTCCACCTTTTTAGTATCCTTATCCTAAATTATACCAAAAAGCTGAGAAATTACTTTAAAATTTCAGTGAAATATTGTGATTAGTAGCATTGATCATTTAGAAACAAATGCATAAATCTAAAAATTAAAAGAAAATTAATTAAGTATTTATCTAATCATTGAAATTGTCTATAAAAAATAATTATGCTTTATCAAAGACATATGTACTCCTTACCCATATTTGACAGGGGAATTAACATGATGCATACTATTTTTCATTCATTCATACTAATTTTAGCTGGCATTTTACTATTAAGAATAGCTGGAAGAAAATCAATTTCACAAATGACGTTGCCCCAAACAATTGTTATGATTTTCGATCGGTACAATTATCGTTACTCCAATTATTGAAAAAGGCTTAACTAAAACAATTGTTGCTGCCACAGTTTTTGTATTAACTCTACCTGTATTAGAATATTTGCAGGTGAAATCGAATACTCTTGAAAAATTTTTTACAGGAAAATCAAAAATTGTAGTAGAAAACGGGAAGTTGAATGTTAAAAATTTTAAAAAACTACGTTTAACGGTTAATCAATTAGAAATGCGTATTCGAAATTAATAAATTTGATGATATTAAGTTTGCTACAATAGAACCAAATGGCTTATTAGGATTCGAATTAGCTGAGGATGCAAAACCATTAACAATTAGAGAGTTTAAAACACTTATGGAGTCGTACGGTTTTCATCTTAATAATAATAATTTAAGTGAGAGTACTCAAAGTTCTGCTTCAATTTTTAATGAAATAAATGGAAAACAAAAACCTGAAAAACCTAAATTGAAATAAACAAAAAAGACTAGCAAATTTAAACTTTTTGCTAGTCTTTATCTATTTAAATCTTTCTAAATTCACCTAAAACATCAACGGTTTGTACCACATTCGTAAAAGCTTTTGGATCTACTCTTTTTATAATTCTTTCCAAATCATATAATTCATAACGAGATAAAACAATCATTAAAATATCTTTATCTTGTTTAGTAAATGCTCCAGTTGCATTCATTTGTGTAATTCCTCGGACAAGTTTCGCATGAATTTCTTTTCTAAGCTCTTCACCTTTTGTGGTGACAATCATTGCCGTTAGCTTAACATGACTTGTATGAACACTATCGATCACACGAGTAGTAACATATAAATTGATTAAAGTATAAAGAGCTTTTTCCATTCCATATAGCTGGCCAGCTGTAATGATAATAATTGCATTAAACAAAAAGAAATAGGTTCCAACCGGTTTCCCTTTTGATTTTGAAAGAACTAAGGCGATAATATCTAACCCACCTGTAGATCCACCAAATTTTAATGTCATTCCAATTCCGATCGCAGCAATTAAACCACCAAAAACTGCATTAAGAAGAATATCATCAGAAAAAATCGGTTTAACAGGTAAGATTTCCAAAAATAATGTCATGATCCCTACACTAAAGAAACTAAAAAACGTAAAGGAACGTCCAACTTTTTTCCATGCTAAGACGATAACAGGAATATTTAATAACGCTAAAAGAATCCCCGTCGTTGCAGTAAACGGAGTGTAGTCAGTAATAATATTTGAAAGCAACTGCGCTAGACCTGCAAAACCACTTGAATAAACATTAGCAGGGATTAAAAAACAATTCATTGCAAACGCATTTAAGAAACCACCAATTATTACTACAACCAGCTTAAATAAAAGCTCTTTATTTCTTTCCACCAACTCTGCTTCCTCCTCAAAAAAATAAAACTTCTCTCTATATTAAAAAATTGCCTCTGTAAAAACATCTTACTTGTTAAACAAAAGCCAATGTAAAACGAACACTCATACATAATTAAAGTGATAAAGGCAAACCTAACATTATCATTTTTTATAAAGGAGCTTAAATATGCCTACAAGTGATAATGACAAAAAAGCAAAAGATAATAACGCTATAAGAGAAAAGAAAAATGCACAAGAAAGCAAAAATGCACAAGCTGGTAAGAAATCTTTTTCTAAAAGTGTCGATCATCTTTAATATTTAACACGTTTTAACGATTCAAAAAACATGTAGAATTTCATCCATTAGTTTAAGTATATTTAAATCTTTCTGAAAGACAATAAGAACTTTCTAAACTTGAAAAAGCCTTATTATTAAGAATATTTAACCGATGTAAATATTTTAAAAGAACCTCTAAAAACACTATTATATAAGTGTTTTTAGAGGTTTTAACAATTTTAAAACTTTTCCAAACAAAAGCCAACTACCCTCACAAATTGGGTGAAGTTTTTGGGGAATATTTTTTTGCATAATGATTGAAATTATACAAAATCTAAACAAAAAAAAAGGATCATTCCAGCATTACTGGAAAGATTTTTATATTAGTTATAATATTGTATTTAAATTACTAGCGTTTTTAAAAATAATGATAAATAAAATTAATAATTAAATGTTAATGCTCCTATTCAAACAATTATTTTTATTGAATAGGAGCATTAACTAAATTTATTAAAATATCAAATCCCAAGTCTACTCACCAACAACACATCAAAAACGATTCCGCATTTCTTTTTGTAACGCTTTAACTGCAGCTAATATTTAATCTCCAAAGCTCTTATCATCATTAATACCTAAAACTTCCTGAATTCTCCAAACACATCAATTGTTTGAACAATATTTGTAAACGCCTTTTCATCAACTGATTTAATGACTTTTGATAGATGATATAACTCATACCGTGATAGTACCATCATTAAAATTTGTTTATCTTGATTCGTAAAGGCACCTTTTGCATTGATCGCAGTAATTCCTCGCACTAGCTTCGAATGGATTTCTTTACGCAACTCATCACCTTTTGTTGTTACAATAAAGGCAGTTACTTTAATATGACTAGTATGAATTGCATCAATTAATCTAGACGTTACGTATAAGTTAATTAATGTATAAAGTGCTTTCTCCATTCCATAAATATAGCCCGCTGTTAAAATAATTAACGCATTAAACAGGAAAAAGTATGTACCAACTGGTTTTCCTTTCGAACGAGATAATACTAGTGCTACTATATCTAATCCACCTGTTGAAGCACCAAACTTTAATGTATATCCAATCCCAACTGCAACAATTAATCCACCGAATACAGCGTTTAGTAAAATATCTTTTGAGAATAGAGGCGTTACTGGGATCACTTCTAAAAATAACGTCGTGATTCCAACGCTTAATATCGTAAAATACGTAAAAGATCGACCTATTTTTTTCCATGCTAAAATGATGACAGGGATATTTAATATCGCAAGTAAAATACCAGTAGAAGCCGAAAAAGGTGTAAAATCATTTAATAAATTTGTAAGTAACTGAGCTAAACCAGAAAAACCACTTGAATAAACACTGACGGGAATTAAAAAACAATTCATCGCAAATGCATTCATAAATGCACCAAATATTACTACAAGAACTTTTATTAACAATTCTTTTTTGTCACTCACCTACAAGCCTCCTAAACATTCATATGTTTAGTATGCCTGTAAATTGTAAAAAAATAGCAAAAAACCACTTCACCAAGTGAAATGGTTTCAAAACCTAATTATTGCTCTTTCTTCTCAAACAGTTCTTTAGCGTAAGTCCAACCGTCTTCTTGATAGATTTTATTTTCCTTTAATAATCTACCCATCGCTCGTTTAAATGAAGCTTTACTAATTTTAAATCTTACTTTAATATCCTCGGCGTCACTCTTATCCCAGTAAGGCATTGCCCCACCACGACTCATCATATATTCATAAATGTCATTTGCTTCTTGATCTAATCCTTCATGCACCCTCGGTAAAAGTGATACGTTAATACTTCCATCATCTTTAACATCAATAATGCGTCCACTTACTCTTTCACCAATGCGCGGTTCAGTTCTTCTCTGAGATTCATGGATAAAACCTATGAAGCGTTCATCGGTTAAAATATAAGAACCCACTCTTAAAGTACGATAAATGATTCCTGTAACATTTTTATTAAGCATACTAGGTTCAGCCGGTACAGAGAACTCTTTCATGACTGGCTCAGTAGCAATTTTAATTAATAGTCTGCCTTTGTTTGTTTGCTTTAACGTACAAAAAATTTCATCGCCTGCTTCAGGCCAAACTTCTTGAAGAGGTGGAAGATCACCTTTTTCTAAAAGAATATCTTTAGAAATGCCGATGTTTACAAAAACACCCACTCCATCAAGTTTATCGACTACTTTTGCAAATCCATATCCTTCTGTTGTAATGAACGGCATTTCCATCGTTGCAGAAAGTCTACCTTTAGAATCATGATATAAAAATACAGTTACTTCTTGATCTATTTCAACTTCACCAGATGCCTCATTTTTATGTAAAAATACTTCTTCTTGATCTTGGACAAGCATATACCCAATATCTGTTTCTCGACTGCAAACTAAAGTTACAATCTCTCCTGCTTGTAAACTCATTCTTTGTTACATCCTCTCTAAACTTCCAAACTAAAAATTATTATATCATGCATAATGAAAGTTTGTTACTTCGACTATCATACACTATAATACAAGTATTAACGAATTGGAGGGATTCTATCTATGTCTAAAGAAAGTTCATTTGATATTGTTTCAAAAGTAGACTTACCAGAAGTCTCGAATGCGATTCAACTTGCTACAAAAGAAATCGCAACTCGCTATGACTTTAAAGGAAGCAAAAGCTCAATCACATTAGAAAAAGAAGAACTAGTTTTAGTTTCTGATGACGATTATAAGTTAGAGCAATTAAAAGACGTATTAATTAATAAATTAATTAAACGCAATGTTCCAATTAAAAATCTAGACTACAGTAAAGTTGAAGGTGCTTCGGGTGGTACTGTAAGACAAAGAGCTAAATTAGTTCAAGGTATAGATAAAGATAATGCAAAAAAGATCAATACAATCATTAAAAATAGTGGATTAAAAGTAAAATCACAAATTCAAGATGATCAAATCCGTGTGACTGCAAAAAGTAGAGATGATTTACAAGCAATTATCGCTGCTGTAAAAGGTGCAGATTTATCTGTTGATATTCAATTTTTAAATTACCGATAAGTATATACATATTTAAAAGAGGATGAAACGAATCATCCTCTTTTTTAACTTTTATAAATTAAATTAGCTACTAACTAAGGTTAATCTTTCATTCTTTACACATGTGCCACGGACTACTATTTTATATGGAACGATAATACTTTTTTCAGTACCATCTGGTTCTTCAATTTTTGAAATAATATTTTTTGCTGCTTCATTGCCTAATTGATAAATATTAATATCTACTGATGTTAATGGTGGATTTGCTAATTCTGCAAAAATTGCATTATTAAAGCTAATAATTGAAAGATTATTTGGGACTGAAATGTTATGTTCGCTTAATACACTTATAATTCCTAATGCTAATACATCATCAGTTACAACAATCGCAGTCGGAAGCTCCTTTAGTTCAAGCAATTGATTTACTGCTTTTCTTCCACCGTCTCTCGTAAATGATGTAAAGATAATTTCTTCTTTATTTACTGAAAGTCCGTTTAATTGCATTGTATCTTGGAATCCGCGTAAACGGTTTTGAGTTACAAGAAGACTACTATCTCCTCCAACAAACGCAATTTGTCGATGTCCATGATCAATTAAATAATTCGTTACATCTCTAGCAGCAGCATAATTATCGTTATCAATATATGTTATATCATCAATTGAATGATAAGGCTTCCCTACTAATACAAAAGGAAAGTTATTTTCGTTCAAATAATCAATAATCTTATCATTTTCCTTAGAGTAAAGGAGAATAATTCCATCTACTCTTCTACCTCTAATTGTTTTAATCACAGTTTGTTCAACCTCTTCTTCGTTGTTTCCTGTAATAAAATAAAGAGAGTAATCTTTTTGATTCGAATACGCTGTAACACCTCTAATTACTTCTGCAAAAAAAGGATTATGAAATGATGTATCTAATGCTGGTGGCAAAACTAATCCAATTGATTTCGTTGATCGATTAGCCAATGACCTTGCATTTAAATTTGGATGATAATTTAGTTCATCCATTACTTTTCTAACTTTTCTTTTTGTTTTTTCACTAATTCTTGGGTTGTTTGAGATAACTCGAGACACCGTTGAAGGCGCTACATTCGCTTTCTTCGCAACATCCTTAATTGTAATAGTCATTTTAATTCCCCTTATTTACGAATGAATGTAAACGTTATCATTTCTTCTTTAGATGTAGACTCTATTTAAAAGATTATTGATTCTTGATACAATCCACATCTTCCTTCACAAGTCGATGTCCCGTTTTTATAATGGAATCTAGTGGATTAAATCTTTATAAAATTTGCTTAGAATACTAAATAAGACAGTAATCTTCTCAAGTATTCTAAGCTCAGCTAACTAGTATTTATTTCTCTTCATTATTACGTCTTCTTGCAAACCATAAAAAGATGATAAACGCCACAAAAATAGATGGAATTGCAATAATCACTCCAATGTTTAAACTAGTTTTAGGTGCAACTGCATAAACATTTGAAGATTCTCTTTTAAGGACTATATCAAATCCTTTTTTATTTGGACGAACCAAATCATCACTTAACATCCCTCTTAATTCATTAGACTTTTTAACAACATCAAAATCTACATGAACCTTTTGATCAAGGGAAGTATTATTTATTGCAACGATCGTAGTTTCATCATTATAATGTCTCTTAATTAAAGTCATACCTTTAGAATCATCATAAAGTACATCAAAATCACCATCAGAAAGTGATGGTAAAGTTCTTCTTAATTCAGTCAGCTTTTTAATATATTTTGAAAAATCTTCATCAGTACGGAAATCCATTCCTTTTCGATTATCAGGGATGCTTCCACCATTTAGTGCAATTTCTGTCCCATAATACGTCAACGGAATCCCCGGTGTTGTAAATAAATATGCAAGGGCTAACTTTAATCTTGAAGGTGGATACTGCCCTTTTGAAAGAGCTATTGAAACAAAACGCTTAGTCATTTCATCATCTAAATAGTTAATCATTAATGTCGAACCTAACTGCTTACTTAAATCTGCTTGTTGCTTCATTATGTCAGTTAATGATTGATTTTGTGAAGAAAACGTATTTGCTAAATCAGGAACTGAATCAACATTATAAATTCCATTAAAATCTAAATTTTTATATTTATTTAGATCTATATCACTTGAAGCATTTAAATCAGCAAATAAAATGAAATTTGGATTTTTCTTTTTTATTTCTTTGTTAAATGATTCCCAAAATGAAACAGGTACATTATTTACTTCTTGTAAATTATATCCGTCAAAATTAGCTTGATCCATCCAATACTTAGCTGTTTCAATTAAGTAATTAGCTACTTCATTATTTTCTTGATTAAAATCAAGTAACCCATTTATCCATTTCTTTTCTGAACTTGTACTATTTTCAGGATTAAACCAATCCGTTTTTTTAGCAAGTTCATTATTTGGCGAAGCATTATTTGTAACAAAATCAATATAAACTTTTATATTACGTTTATGCGCTTCTTTAACTAACTTCTTAAGTTCTTTATTTGTTCCGAACCTTGGATCAATTTTTCTAAAATTAACGACTGAGAATCCATCATAAGAATTTGCGTCATTTTCAAAAATAGGTGAAATAGAAATAGCATTATATCCAAAATCCTTAAGATAATCTAATTTTTGGGTAATACCATCTAAATCCCCACCCTGAGATTTATTTAAATCTTTCGGGTCTGTATTTTTATCATTCATAGGATTACCATCAAAAAAACGATCAATTAAAATTCGATAAATCATTTCTTTTCTTAGATCAGTTGTATTTTTTTCTGCAAAACCAATACTTGGTAACGTACTAAAAAATAGTACAGACACTAGTATTAAAAAACCAAATCGCCTCATTTTTTCTCCCCCTGCAAGACACTCGCATGTACAAAAATTTCACTCTCTACATTATTTTGCAAAATATTACAATGAATTTCAAATGTTAAATTAAATTTCATAAAAATGGAAGCGATTGCACACACTATTTAATTATACTGTTACAAAATTAGATAGCAAGTTAATTCCTTAAAGACATTCATAATAAAATTATACTAAAAAATAAAGGGTGGGATCATGCAAATTGAATCAATATATCATCAGCCATATGATCAATATGCTTTTTCAATAGATGATAAAACCTATCGTTTAAGAATACGAACAAAAAAAGGTGATTGTACAGAAATTATTTTTTATTTCGGAGATCCATTTAAATTTAATGAATCAGGTTGGCAAATTGAATCATCACTCTCCATGTATCTTGCATTTTCCACTGAACTATTTGACTACTGGGAAGTAAATGTAATCCCTCCAAATAAACGAATGAAATATCAATTTCTTTTAAAAAATGAACAAGATTCTCTATTTTATGGTGAGGGCGGATTTTCAAACAATTTTAACCCTAACGATCATTCAAACTGTTTTACATTGCCGTTTCTTCATAAAAATAATTTAATATCACCTCCGAGTTGGATTCATGATACGATTTGGTATCAAATTTTCCCCGATCGATTTGCTAGTGGAAATAACAAAAATAATCCTATCAATTCGACTCCCTGGGGCCCTACTCTACCAACTAGTTCAAGCTATTTTGGTGGTGATTTAGAAGGTGTTATTCAAAAAATAGATTATCTTAAAAATTTAGGAATATCCGGAATTTATTTAACTCCTATTTTTGAAGCAAATTCAAATCATAAATATAATACAATCAATTATTTTAGAATAGATCCTACTTTTGGAGATGAAAAAGTATTAAAAACATTAATCGAAAAATGTCATGAAAATAATATTCGAGTAATGCTTGATGCAGTATTTAACCACACAAGTGCATCCTTTCCTCCCTTTCAGGATGCTTTGCAAAACGGAAGGGAATCCGCCTTTTATGAGTGGTTTCACTTTTTTAAAGATGAACAAAACAATGCAGCGTATGAAACTTTTTCTTTTGTAAAGGAAATGCCAAAACTAAATACTGAAAATAAAGAAGTACAAAATTTTTTATTAGAAGTAGGTTCTTATTGGATCAAAGAATTTAATATAGATGGTTGGCGTTTAGATGTAGCAAACGAAATCGATCATTATTTTTGGAAACTATTTAATAAAAAAATGAAGGAATTAAAAAAGGATTTATTTATTGTAGGTGAGATTTGGCACCATGCAATTCCATGGTTAAGAGGTGACGAATTCGATTCTGTTATGAATTATCCTCTAATGAAATCGCTTTTTGCTTATTTCGGGTATCAATCAATTTCAAAGATACAATTTCAATATTCGATTAACGATTTAATAGCCCAATATCCATTACCTGTAATCAAAGCGCTCTTCAATGTATTAGGTTCACATGATACACCAAGAATACTGACACAATGTAATCAAAATGAAAAACGAGTGATACTATTATACGTCTTTTTATTTACTTTCTTTGGAACTCCATGTATCTATTACGGAGATGAAATTGGTCTACAAGGTGGAAATGACCCCGAATGCCGAAGCTGTATGCTTTGGGACAAATCAAAATATAATTTAAGTATCTTTGATTCAATAAAAAAATTGATTTCAATAAGAAAAAAATACTCAGTTTTAGAAAATGACGGTGAGTTTAATTGGGTACAAGCGGAACAGCCCGACATTGTTATGTATGAAAGAAAGAATAATCATTTTCATTTTTTTATCATCATTAATAACTCAAGCGAAAAACAGTCAGTTAAAGTACCAATAAATTTAGGTAAGAAAAGAATTACAAATGTATGGAATGGCGAACAGTTTGCAACTGAATCTGATTCAATTGGTGTTGATCTACTAGGGACCGACTTTTTAATCTTGCAAGTAGAAGATACAAATTTATTTAATTAAGGCTGTTGTCCTGACATCACACTTTCAAATACAGACTCATTTACGTGGGTCTGTATTTTTATTCACTCATTTACGTTATGTTAGATTTTCTAACAAATTAGTTATATGTTAGCGTTTTCATAATAATTTTATATATTTTTTTGGCGATTTCGTGAAATTTATATTGAATTTTGCATATATTCTGAATATGATAACTTATATAACATTTAATGTTATAAAAACTAACATTAAAGAAATGGGGAATGAAGATGAACGGTATTCAAGCTGCGGATAGTGTATTTCTTTTTATTTCAACTGTTTTAGTCATGATTATGACACCTGGTTTGGCACTTTTTTACGGCGGTATGGTTAAAAGCAAAAACGTATTAAGTACTACAATGCATAGCTATTCTGCTATGGCAATCGTATCAATCCAGTGGGTGTTAATTGGTTACTCTTTAGCATTCGGTCCTGATTTTCATCATTTGATTGGTAACTTTTCTTGGGCAGCATTAAAGGATGTTGGTTTTACTCCAAATGATAACTACAGCGCAACAGTTCCTCATAATCTTTTCATGATGTTCCAGCTAATGTTTGCAATTTTAACTCCTGCACTTATTTCAGGTGCCTTCGCTGAGCGCATGAAATTTTCAGCATTTCTATTATTTACTCTTTTATGGACAACATTTGTTTACGATCCATTAGCTCACTGGGTTTGGGGCGTGGATGGTTGGCTTCGTAATCTAGGTGCTTTAGACTTCGCTGGTGGAACAGTTGTCCATATTTCCTCCGGTGTTTCAGGTTTGGTTCTGGCTCTACTTCTTGGCAAAAGACGAGATTTCGGATCTACATCACCTCATCATTTACCACTAACTGTATTAGGCGCTGGACTATTATGGTTTGGGTGGTTCGGATTTAATGTTGGTAGTGCTTTAACATTAAATGATGTGGCTTTAACTGCATTCATAAATACAAACACTGCAGCAGCTGCAGCTTCAGTTGCTTGGGTTCTAGTGGAATGGTACGTAAATAAAAAACCTACTATCTTAGGTGGCGTTAGCGGTGCCGTAGCTGGATTAGTTGCAATTACACCTGCTTGTGGATTCGTCACACCTCTCTCATCAATCGTGATTGGATTTTTAGGTGGAATCATATGCTTTTTAGCAGTAACATACTTAAAATACAAATTTGGATATGACGATGCTTTAGACGCATTCGGTTGTCATGGAATCGGTGGAACATGGGGAGCTATTGCAACAGGATTATTCGCCACAAAATCAGTAAATAGTGCAGGTGCAAACGGACTTTTTTACGGTGACATATCACTTCTTTGGAAACAACTACTCGCCATCTGTGCAACCTATCTTTTCGCAGGAATTATTACCTTTTTAATTGTGAAAATTATAGGCTTTTTCATCCGTATTCGAGTTGATCAAGAGGAAGAAAACCTCGGCCTTGACTTAAGCATACACGGAGAAAAAGCATATCACGACGCAAGTATTTAAGGAGGGAAAAAAATGACTGCAAAATTAACGAAAATTGAAATCATTACACGACCAGATAAATTTGATGTTTTAAAAAATGCACTTTCAAAGGTAGGAATCACAGGAATGACCGTAACGAACGTTTTAGGATGCGGAATGCAATCAGGCTATACGGAAGTGTATCGAGGAAAAAAACGAACAATCAATTTACATGAAAAAATAAAAGTTGAAATAGTGGTATGTGACGTACCTGTTCAAGCTGTAATCGATGAAGCAAAAAGAGTGTTAAAAACAGGAAAACCTGGGGATGGAAAAATATTTGTATACCCTATTGAAAACGCGATAAAAATTCGTACTGGCGAAGAAGGAAGAGACGCATTACAAAATGATTATTAGATTTTAAAACCTAGTCGTTCTATAAGGCTAGGTTTTTTATTTGTTAGTTCACAATTTTCATTTGAGTAACAGCAAATCCAAGGATTTTGTAGATGTGAATGGTGACCAAAATTTTTATTGAATATAAGTTTTTTTGTAAAAAGAGCGTTGATTTTTAATATAGCCGCTTGCTTCCAATCTGTTTCTTGCTATATCCATTAAAATCTTATAAAAGACTAAAGGAAATGAATGTTTATTTGCAGTTACGGGCATTTATTGCATCTCTCCTCTTTTATTTGCACTTTCAAGCTTTTTATTTGCAGTTCCACTCTGCTATTTAAACAGACAAAAAAAAGAGGTGAAAAAGATCACCCCTATACTTTAAGCTTTCACATTAATATTGAATTTTTTAAACCAAACATGAATTTGATATAAATGAGCTAGTAATTGAGGTCCAGACATTAATTGTCCGTACCATGGAACTTGAAATGCTCTTCCTTCACTTTCAACTAAACTATTTAATTGCTCTTTATCAAGAAACTCGTAAAGAGCTGAGCTTTTATCTTTTAATGCTTCTTTTAATTTTTGAACAACTAATTTTGTATATACTGGGTTATGCGTCTTTGGATACGGGCTTTTTTTGCGGTATAAGATATCATCTGGTAACAGACCTTCAAGAGACTTTCTTAAAATGCCTTTTTCACGGTCGCCATACATTTTAAGCTCCCAAGGGATATTCCATACATATTCAACAAGTCGGTGATCTGCAAAAGGAACACGCACTTCAAGGCTCGCTCCCATACTCATCCGATCTTTTCGATCTAATAATTGTGACATAAACCATTGACGATTTAAATAAAACAGTTGTCTTCTTTTAGCTTCTAATGGACTTTCTCCTTCAAGGATTGGCGTTTCTTTTACAGTCTCGTTGTATCGATCTTGAACGTACTGAGCTAAATTCAGCTTCTTACTCCAATCGTCTTTTAAAAGTTTTTGACGTAGTTCTGTTGATCTCATCCAAGGAAACGCTGGTCTGTTCAAATCATCTTCTCGGTGAAACCATGGATATCCACCAAAGATTTCATCAGCACATTCTCCTGATAAACCTACTACAAAGTTCTGTTTAATTTTTTGACAAAACCATAATAATGAAGAATCGACATCTGCCATTCCTGGAAGATCACGACACTCTGTTGCCTCATCTAAATATTGAACCAGTTCTTCGTTTGTAATGATACATCTTTGATGATTTGTATTAAATGTTGAAGACATTAACTCAATCCAAGGTTGATCTGAATTAGGTTGGAATACACTTGATGTAAAATATTTATCATTTTCCTCATAATCGATTGAATATGTGGTTAATTGCCCTTTTCCTTCTTTAGCATAATGATTAGCAGCGATTGCTGTAATCGTACTAGAATCAACTCCACCTGATAAAAAAGTACATAAAGGCACATCGGAAACCAATTGTCTTACGATTGCATCTTCAACATAAAAACGTACTTTTTCAATCGTTTCATCAACTGAGTCTGTGTGTATATCGCTTTTAACATCCCAATATTTCCATATTTTAAGTCCATTTCTTGAGAATGTCATAGCATGACCACCACGGAGTTCTTTAATTCCATCAAAAACACCATTTCCTGGCGTACGAGAAGGACCAAGTCCAAATACTTCTGAGAGCCCTTCTTCAGTTAATTCAGCCTTTACACCAGGATTTGCTAAAATTGCCTTTACTTCTGAAGCGAATAATAATCTTTTATAGTCCTCTTTATAAAATAGAGGTTTAACACCTAAACGGTCTCTTGCAATGAATAGACTTTCCTTTTCTTCATCCCAGATTGCAAAAGCAAATATTCCATTAAATTTGTCTACACAAGCTTCCTTCCACTCAATATAGCTTGTAAGTAGTACCTCTGTATCTGAATGCCCTTGAAACGTATAGCCTCTTTTTAAAAGTTCTTTTCTAATATCCTCAGTATTATATAACTCACCATTGTAGCAAAGCGTGTACGTGGAGTTACCTTTCGTCTTACGCATCGGTTGTTTTCCACCTACCGGATCAACTACAACTAATCTTTTGTGGCCAAAACTACAATGATTCGACGTCCAAATATTCGTATCATCCGGCCCTCGTTTAGACAATGTTTCAGCCATTTTTTTTGTGACTGAATTTACATTGGATAAATCCTTTTGAAAATCTGCCCACCCAGTTATACCGCACATGTTATTTTCTCCTTTCTGGGCTATTTCCCTATAAAATTAAAGTTAATTCTATATCGTATTATTGTTTTTAAAAATAGGTGCGTTAATCCTCAAAAAAAGTTTGTAACTTATCAATATTTGTCCATACGTTTTTTTAATTTTTGCATAGTTATAAAATAGTTAAGTTATGTCAATAAATGAAAAAAGTAGCAGCTTTATTAAAATAGAAATAAACGCAGCTATTATGATTTATAAATCCTAATACCGGTCGGAAAATAGAGTAAATTTTTTAATCCATTTAAACAATATTCGAGATTTAAAAAAAGGTTCGAACGAAAAAAAGATTCTATTAGATACTTAATTTTATGATTCAATAAAATGTCCGAATCACTACTTTTCACTTGAACCTATGTAATTAAACAATGAACAGCAGAACGCTTGTAACTGGAGGTTACTTAATGCAATTTAAGCACCGATCACAATTATTTCAAAAGCAACCTCGCGCTTTTACTATTGGAGCAATTGAAGAAATAAATGACGAATGGGTCTTTTTCGATGATGAAACTGATGAGGCATTTTTACTTGAGGATCTTATCGATGAAGATTTTGAAGTTTCTATAAATGAAGAGTGGGTTCCTGCTTCTTTAAAAAATGGTAATTTTATTATTCAGTATTCCAAAAAGAAAAAATTACAAAATGGTGATATCCTTCGTATTCGAAGAAAGCTTTTATATAGCTTCGATTCACTATTGAAAAATTTGACCGATGAATCATTTTATACTTTGGCGTACCTACTAAATACGCATAGTTTTTCCCTATACGATTGCTTGTACTGTCATAACTTCCTGTCATTTCAACCTGAAGGTTCACCTTCAGAAGGAGTTAATTTCATCGTATTTGATAATGGAGAACTTGTTTGTTCAGTATATCACCAATTTAGAATTTCATCTGAAGAACAAAACCATCGATTTGAACTTACGAAAGCTACAGGTAACCGCTACCTATTAACTCAACTTTCATAAATACAAAAAAAAACTGTCACAAGAAATATGTGACAGTTTTTTTATTAAGCAAAGAAGTGAAAACCTTGTGGTAATCTAAATCCTAAATATAATAAAGCTAAAATAAATACTGTAAAAATAGTTGCAGGAACAACCATTTTACGGTGTTTCTTAGATGACACTGTGAAATATTCAAACACACCTAACATAAGAATACCAAGTGTCATTTTTACGTTATAAAGCATCATCATATTAGACGGCATATTTTCTTTATTTGAAATATGAATAAATAAATACAGTCCAGTTCCTAAAATAACGAAGTATAAAAGACGTAAAATCATATGGGCAACTTTCACATTCCAACCATTTTTGTATCCGTGCCCAACAAATAAAGCTAAAATAATAGCGATTACCCACGATGTAATATGTAAGTGAATCATTTCATTTCCTCCCAAATATATATTCTAAATAATCATAACATAAGAGATCCAATAAGGAAAAATGTAGAGGAGATGGAAATGGAAAAGATTTATAAAAATTCACATATTGTTCAAAATATAACCTATGATTTTATACCCATTAACCGTTATGAAAAGCATGACTTAATATTCATTTTTAAAAATCATAAATTATATTAATCTAGGATTGTAATCTACTGTCGAAAATAAATTCAATATCATCTATAGCTCCTTACAATTCGACACCCCGTATAGTTTATCCTACAAAAACCTTTCAATTTCCACTTTCCGAAGATGGAATGCAGATGAATATTGTAGTATTTTGTAAGTTTTACACTTCTTTTAGCGAATGTCTTCTCATATGAAAATGATTTTGTATAATAGCATTACATACATCGTGAGACCTAGACATAATTCCCTATTCTTGAACAAAGTTGGTGACTAAATTGCTGCTTCATGTTATAGAGAAAAAACGGGCCCGAATGGTATATTATGCGGGACGATATGGCTTTACGAACAAGAAAACAGTTTTATGTAGCCAGGAATTGGACAGGCTAATGAATATGATCTCGACCTTTACCTCTTCTAAAAGGAGAGCCTAATAGCTAGCTTGCGATTAGTTTATTCTAATTGCAGCTAGTATTTTTTTTGTTATAGAATACGATATCTCTTCTCTTATAATTTTCCCTTCCCCCCTTTTCTTCCTATTATTAAAATTAATACTTCTTAACAATACGTAGTCTACAATCACGTTTTAGGTTAAATGGCCATATAATACATAATCATAAAAGAACAAAGGGTGTACAGTCATGCCTGCTTATGTTGGAGTAATTAATATCGTCAGTATCGGTAGTAGCGCTGTAGTTAACGTGGGTGATGCATATAATATCATACCTAAAAGTAGTGCTCAAACGTACGCCGGTGCTGGTTCGTTTAATACTGGTGATAATGTAACAGTTTACAATAATAAAAGTATTTCGACCGTATATGATCAAGACCAAGTTGATCAGCCAATGGTTGGCAACATGTAAAGGAGGGTGTCGTTTGAATATATATATACATCAAACAATTATTATTAATCAGCTAAAAACCGGTGGGATTGTAAACTCATCTGTTTTTCAAATTGGTACAACAGGACATATAAATGCAAAAACGATAACGAATAATACTGGAGATTATTCAGAAGCAGCACCACCACTTACTGAACCAGGTCAAATCGTTCAAACCTCGCAAGAAACATAATTGTATTCCTGTAGCAAATTGAAAGCGAGGGAATTCTATGAATCAACTAGAATTAAGACAGACTCAAATTGAGCAATTACTACTTGAACAGTCTCAAATAATTGAACAATTAAAAGCTAAAGTAGTTCAGCTTGAGGCTACTGTTCTTGAACTTTCTCAAAGACCTGAGACAAAAATTGATAAAATTGAATATAAATTTGACCAATTAAAAGTAGAAAATTTAAATGGTACCTTAACAATCGGACTGAATCCGCTTCAAGCTCCTAAATTTGATGATTTAACTGTAGAAAACCAGCAAATTGATATTAAACCTGACAATAATATGAAAGCTTTGAAATCATATATAGCAGATCGAATTCATTTCCATTTAAAGGAAGAAGCACTAGAAACGATTCTCCAATTAGAAACAGAGCTTAGGGTTGCAGTAGATGATTATTATCGTCAAATGATGATCGATGATATACGAAATCAAATGGATATTAGAATTCCATACTATATTGATTTATATAAAAACAAACCAAACTTCGCTGATAATCCACTCAGATACTCTGAAGAAGTCGTTTTACACATGTTAAGAGATATTCGAACAGCCTATAGCGCCTTTTTACAAAACTTACCACATAATATTGGAAAGGAGAATAAAGGATGAATTTAAATGTAACAAATTGCAATTTACAAGTAGAAGTAATAAAATTTACAGCCATTTCTTCATCTTCTTTATTTTTGGTTGGAGATGCTCATAATATTTCACTATCTTCTATATTTGACACACCACCAGAATCATTAATTATTGGACCATTTGTACCTTTATCTGTAAGTTAATGTTTAAAATTGATCCAAGATTTCGTTTAGCCGCAGTAGAAAGATACGATGTAAATACAGTACTATTTTCAAGCATTTTGCAGTTTGGGGATGCATTTTCAATAAACGCAGAGTCAAATGCTCTCGCGCTTCAAGAAGAAGGAAATATACTTGCTAATCCAAAAAGGGATGTTTTTGAAATTTATCCACTTTATAAAGTAATTCCAAAACATCTTCCATATGTACCAAATGTAAAATTAAATCGTGTAAATCTTAACCCGACAATCCAAGTTGGTTCAATTAGTTATAACGGTATCAGCTCAGCGAGTGCTTCTGTTATAGGATCAGTTCATAGTGCCACAATGTTAGCACGAGTCCATCAAATACGACATTTTATCTCAACACCTACAATACATTACCAAACTCCAGGCAGTCATGTTCAACCTACTTTTTCTCAACTAATGCAGCCAATGATGACACAGCATATGCAACCCTTTCAATCAGATGTACTTGTTCAACCTACTACACCAGTTTCGCCAGCTATAACGCCACACACTGTAGTACCAGTAGCACCTGTAGTTCCGGTACACACAGTAGTACCAACCGTACCTACAGTACCTGTAGTAACAAGACAGAAAAAAGAAACATCAGAACCAAACATAAACGATTAAGAAAGGAGGATATTTCATGCCAACATTTCTTGGTGCTATTGTTATCACGAGCAATGAAGGAAATATAAATACAGGAGATCTTAATAATATCTCACCGAAAACGCAAACAAAATCATATTTCGGCTCAGGCTCAGGTAATACTGGGTTTCTACCGGCAACAATAAACGGCGCAAGTGCAACTAATACTTTAGATGCTGATTTAGTAGATCAGAATGAAATTGCGACTCTATAATACACAAAAAAGCGATGCTATCAGCATCGCTTTATTCTATAATTCTACAATATGACCACCATCGAAAAAGTATAGATACTTAGCTTTAACAAGTTTATCCATACCCGCTTCAATTGCCTTTGAATAAAGATCGAGCTGAACACCATATCTTCTAATTGCTTCTTGCTTCAAGGCATCGCTTGTTGCAAATGCACCAGTTCGATCGGTTTTATAATCAATTAATATAACCTCGTCTCCATCAATTAAAAGTAAATCAATAATCCCTTGGATTAATACAACTTCCTCTGCATCTACCCAATCTTTATAAATTTCATTTGTTGAAACACCATAACTAAATGGTACTTCGCGCAGATTTTGATTGGAGTTTGCCACTAATTGACCAAGCTGCGATTGACAGAATTCAAAAATCTCCAAGCTATTTACAGCTTTCCCTTGCTCTTGGGTAATTAATTCTTTTAAAACCATACTATTTATCTGATTAATGATGTCTTCATGAGATGAAACAAATTGATAATCTAGATTTTGCATAACAGCATGGGTAGCAGTTCCTTTTTCAGCTGAATTCATTTTTTGTTCTGACATAAACTTCGGTCTTTCAAGTGGGAAATCTTTCGTTTTAGCCGCTGTAAAACGTTGACTATATGGATCTTCTTCTTGCATTTTCCTTTTTAATTCTGTAACAGATTGTTTTGGTCGATATAGCGTTGATTGTCTATGATGATATTGCCAGTTTAATTGATTCTCTAGTTTTTCATGAAGCTCATCATTGTTAATTTGAATCGGTTCCTTTGACTGAAAGGCTTGAAATACTTCGACTTTATTATTTTCTACTTCCTCAGTTTCCAATGATTGAATTGTAGAAGCATCTACAATTGAATAATTCCAGCGACATGGATAAAACTGAATTTCATTTTCTGTATGCCACAAATCATCTTCAAGTCTAATTGCATTACTAGAATCGTGCCGAATGATCGAAGGACCAATCCAATCAAGATAACTTTTAGCACCACTTATAACATTTAATGGCAGTAGCCATTCTTGATGGTTTTCAACTTCCTTCCAACTTTCAATCATTTTTTGTGCATCATTTACTTTACCTACTAAAATAAGTTTTTCTCTAGCACGAGTTAATGCAACATAAAGAATTCTTAACTCCTCGGAAATTAACTCTTCATGTTCCTTGCGCTTGATTGTTTCCTTCAAAAGAGTTGAATTAGTCGTACGATACGCAGGATGTACAAAATTCATACCTAGACCTAATTCCTTTTGTAAAATGAATTTCGCCCTTAAATCCTGCATATTAAATTGCTTAGATGTATTCACGACAAACACAACTGGAAACTCCAATCCCTTACTTTTATGGATTGTCATCATTTGAACGACATTTTCTTGATCACTTAAAATACGAACCTCATCTAGCTTTTCATCTCTTTCTTGCATCCGATCTAAAAATCTTAAAAACTGAAATAGACTTCTATAATTTGATTCTTCTAATGCTTTAGCACGATCAAATAACGTAATTAAATTTGCTTGCCTTTGTTTACCACCTGGTAAGCCTCCGACAAAGTCATAGTATGTAGATTCCTTTAATACCTTCCAAATAAAGATTGAAAGTGTCTCCCTTTTAACGAGTCGTTTCCATTCCTTTATTTGTGCAAAGAAATTTACTAATTTAATTGAAAGCTGTTTATGGCGGTTTTCATAATTATTTAGATAATCTTGACATGCATCGTAAAAGGATCCATTTTTATGATTTAGTCTAATCATCGTTAATTCCGGTTCCGAAAGTCCTACAATTGGAGAACGTAGGACAGATGCAAGTGGAATATCTTGAATCGTATTATCGATTAGCTTTAATAAATTTAAAAAGACGGCCACTTCAATCGTTTGAAATAAGTCCTTTGATTTCTCAGCATAAAGCGGTATACCTAACGCTTTGCATTCTTCGATATACAAATCTGCATTCGATAATGAACGGCCTAAAATAGCAATATCATTATATTTTACTGGTCTCATTTCTCCAGTCTTTTCCGTTACTAAATATTCACTTTCAACTAAATCCTTTATTCTTCTTGCTACATATCTTGCCTCAATTTGTTCAAGCTTTTCTTCCACAAGATCATCATCTTCTTGCTCACTGAACTCAGGATCATTTTCTTCTTCATCCGAATTCGTTAATAAGATTAATTCAGCAGCCGAGTCTGAGTAATCAGGATAGCTCGCACCTAGCTTTAACATCGCATCTTCATCATACTCAATTCCACCAATTTCTCTTCCCATGATTTGTTGAAAAATAAAATTGGTAGCATCTAATACTTCCGCTCTACTTCTAAAGTTTTTAGAAAGATCGATTCTTAAACCAGTTCTTTCATTTTTTTCTTTTTCATATAAATTGTATTTATTTATAAACAGCTGTGGTTCGGCTAATCGAAAGCGATAGATTGATTGCTTAACATCTCCAACCATAAAAAGATTACCAGAAGCTCCCGTACCTTTTGTGATTAATCTTAAAATCGATTCTTGTACATAGTTCGTATCTTGGTATTCATCTACCAACACTTCGTTAAACTTTTCTTGATAAACTCTTGCAACCGATGAAGGTACTAATAAATCTGTTTCGTCTTTTTCCTTTAAAATTTCAAGTGCATAGTGTTCTAAATCATTGAAATCTAAAATTCCATTTTCTAATTTTGCTTCTTTAAATAACACGATGAAACGATTAACAAGTTCAATTAACTTTTCAACTAGGGGTTCTAATTCACTTATTTGTCTTAATTGAACGTCAATACTTCGACTAAAATACTTATCTCTTATATCATCAATCTTCTTTTTAACGTCTTTTCGGAAATTCGCTACTAATTCCTTTTTCTGTTGATCTCCCTCTGTCTTTTTAATAGTGGGCAATCGATTAAATACTATTTTTTGTAGACCAACATGTATTTCTTCCCATGATTTTTCTGAAGCATGGAATAAACATTCTAAATTAGCATACTCCTCTTTAAACACTTCAGCATACTTAATTGGACCATCAGGACTTTCTATTATATCTAGAGCTTGTTTATAAGTGTTTATACAAGCAAACAGATCATCTTGAATAAATTTCTTAAGCTCTTGAATAAAAGGAATCTCATCAACTGGCTTACCGACTACTTTATATTGATGGATGAACGCATTTAAAAACTCACTTGGGTTTGGATTAGAAATTGCATGACGATATAGCTTTAATATTAATTTTGGTAAATCATTATCATCTCGATCACTAGTATATCGCTCAACTAAATCAAAGAAGACTAAATTAGATTCATCACTATATTCTGACTCCATCAACTCTTCTAACACTTCATCCATCAGTAATTGAATCTCAATTTCTTCTGCAGTACGAAAGTTTGGATCTAATTCTACCATATAGTAATTTGATCGAATGACTTCCGTACAAAAAGAGTGAATAGTTGAGATTGAAGCTTTATTTAACAAAGAAGCTTGTTTCCTTAAATGATCAGATTCAGGATTATTTACAAGTTGTTTCTCTAATGCAATCCCGATCCTTTCCTTCATTTCCTGGGCACTTGCTTTTGTAAAAGTAACAACAAGTAATTCATCAACATCTATTGGATTTACATCTCGAATGATTTTTTGAATAATTCGTTCAACAAGAACAGCCGTCTTTCCAGAACCAGCAGCTGCTGCTACAAGAATATCCGACCCTTCGAAATCAATCGCTTTTTGTTGGTCGACTGTCCATGTTGTTTTACTTGCGTTATTTTCTTCTTTACTCATCTTTATTCACCACCTCGATCATTTTTTGTAATGCTTCACTATCTTCTAAAGGAGGTAGAACACGATATTCATTTCCTTTTACATTCGCATCAAATTGACATACTGATTGGTACGAGCAATATGTACATGGTATTTTATCCTTTTGCTGATATGGATTTGCTTCTACAAAACCGTTGTATATTTGCTGACCAGCTTCAGTAAATTTTTGCTTTATATAATTTGTCATCATTGGATATTGTTCAGGCTTCACCGTTTTTGAATATTTCGCCATATACTCTCCGGTTTTCTTAAGCCTAATCGGTACAATTTTTGAAGTGCTTCCATCTTGAATTAAGGCTTCATCCATTAACGTATTACTTTCACGATCTTCTAAAAGTAATCCATTCATTTTAAACTTTTTAAAGATCTCATCCTGAATTTCATCGAGTTCGATATTATTTTTAACTTTAACAATCGGATTTTGAACATGGAAATAAAGTATACCAGCCGGGTCCGCGTGCTTTCCAAGTAATGTTGTTGAATTTGCTACAGCTATATCTAAATAGGTTAGTAACTGTAAAGCAAGTCCGTAGTAAACATCTGATAATTTTAATTCCTTCTTCGTTGATTTATAATCCAAAATTCGTAAGTAATCGCCTTTTCCACTTGTTGCTTTATCAATTCGGTCAATTCGGCCATTTAATACCATTCTTCTCTTCCCATCAATCGGAAGTTCATAAGAATTTAACTGTTTACCTATACCAAATGGTACTTCTAAAGCAACAGGAACAAATTTACCTGCATGCTCTTGTTGACTTAAAATTGAGGATACTTTAGCAATAACATCCTTCATTTTTCTCTTTAAAAACATATATCGATTCGTACTTAACAAAATCTCACGTTGAAACTTTGGAGAGATTTCATCTACTACTTGAGCTGCTAATTCATCACATTCTGAATTCGTTAAACTACTCCAGCTTTTCCCTGTCTGTAAAAGATTCTCTCCAATAATTGTTAAAGCACTGTGGAATAATTGACCCATATCAAATGATTCAAACTTATAAATTTCACGTTCTTGAAGCTTAAGACCATATCGTGCAAAATGGGCATATGCGCATTGATGGAAAAGCTCGATTCGTGAAACCGATCCACTCAATTCCTCCCCATATAATTCTGTACTTAAATCTACTCCAAGATCTTTCGCGACATTGTTATACATTACACTACCTATTACTTTATACAGTTTATCTTTTGAATCAGAATTTTCTCGTAAGACATTATAAAGCGTCCACCATAAATCCATATTCGTTTCTGTTTCTCTAGTCGACCAAACTTGAAGCTGAGAAACTAAATTCGTTAACGCTGTACCATAATTTGTAATAGATGTTAGCTGTTCTTCTACGGAACTAAATGTTAAGTCTCCACTTTCAAATCGTTGATGTATATTTGGAAAAATCGATTTTATCCTTTGAATGAGACTTGATGGGGCAAGACTTTTTCCATCATCACTTGCTAATGGGTAACTAATGATTAACTCATGGCTTGCTCGATTAATTCCAGTATAGATATTAAAATTTTCTACAAATAATTGGTGCTTACTTGTTGGTGCTACTTCTACACCAAATGATTGTAAAAACTCCCTGGCAGTGTCGCCTAATAATCCGTCTTCATTAGCCTTCCTTGGAATAACACCTTCATTTACACCAATGATATAAGCACATTTTACATTTTGTAATCTTGAATGATCAAAATCAGCTATGTTTACTTGATCTAATGATGCAGGAACATTCGCAAATTGAAGTGATTGAAAACCAGTTTGAAGAATTTCAAAAAATGTTTTACGAGACAGCTTTTCTTCTCCAATTAATTCAACGCATTCATCTAAAAGTTGAATAAACCCTTTCCAAACTTGCTCATGATCTTTACTTTCAATTAAATTGGATCGATTTTCAGCATCATCCTTTAAACGTTGAAGCTTCCTTGAAAAATCTAGCGATTCAACAAATTCATACAATGCTACACACATTTCTCTCGCATTTTTTGCTTGCTTTAGATTGCTTTGAAATGTAAGTATTGGCTTTACTAATAAATCTCTTACGGAATTGATTAATGCCTCGAATTCTAACTCTTCAGTTGTTATCCCTCTATCAATACCTTCAGTTGAGCGATACTTTCGATACTTCCATGGCTCTTCAATCGTCCACCTTTTTCCTTGCTTACCGTACGCTATGCAATAATTCTCAAATAACTCGAGCTGTTCACGATTCTTATCAAGATTACTTTCGAATGGATAAACTAATTCCGTTTTATACGCATTGAAAACTGATTCATATCTCCAATTTTTTTGAATGATATCGAAAGTAGCCTGTAAAAACGTAAATAATGGATGCGTTAGCATAGAACGCTTTTCTTCTATGAAAATGGGTATTTCGTACGCATGAAAAATAGTTGAAATCAAATGCGAATATGAATCTCCATTTCTTAAGAAAATGGCTATATCACGATATCGGTATCCTTGATCACGTACCTTATTAATAATATCTTTGGCAATCCCATTTACTTCAGCTCGTCGATTAGATGCCGACATAATCCTAATTCCATCTGATTCAAACGAAGGCTTAACTGGTCTGTTATCAAAATTCGTTTCGAAATACTTCAAATCATTCGATTGATTTCTAAAGTTATGATGACAAATAACAGGTTGCTCCATTGTTTGCTTTGTAGTTAAAGCAATCTCTTTAATTTGTTGATATAGAAGCGCTGGTTTATAAAATAAATTTAGTTCATGTGGTAAAAAATCATCATATGGCCGGTCGATTGTGAGAGAGAAATTTACCTCACTACAATATCTCATTAGCTCCTCAACTACATTTCGCTCTTGAGGTGCCAAGTCATAATATCCATCAATATAAATAATACTGTCTTTTATATAATCACTTTTAGGTAATTCTTGAATCAACAAATTTAAATAGTCTTCTGAATCAAGATACTTATCTTTCATATATGTATTAAAAGCATCAAACACTATTTGAATATCATTTATCTTTTGTTGAATAAAGATATGATCCTTTGATGAATCTTGCTCCATTTGTAAAATAACGGAAGATAATTCATCTGAAGAAACTTGAAAACCTTTAAACTCAGCAATAAGACCCGTTAGTTCCTTATAAAATCCTTGTCGATCAGCAACGTGATGAAAAACTTTCAATTCTTCTTTCTTTTCCTCAATAATCTTTCGAAGAATCATAGAAATTCCAATCTCACCAATATGAATCCGACTGATTCCACCTGTTTCTTGTAGAACCTTCCAAGCTAATCGAGTAAAACTAAAAACTTGAGAATTAATAATTGCTTTTTTTTCCTGCCTTTTAACTAATTCATATTCCATCTGAAAGGTCATTTGGTCAGGTACAATAAAAATGATATTTTTTGTTTCATTCTTTAATCGATCTGTAATTTCATTTAAAATGTGATGCGTTTTTCCACTTCCTGCACGTCCTAATATAAATTGAAACGACATAAATCCCCCTCCTTAATGTATTAGAATAATGATTATTGTTTAGTAAAAAAGTGTTTAAATGTGTACCTAATAAGAAAAGCCCCCATAAGGAGCTTATTTGTTAAAATTCGTATTCAAACTTGAAAGTGGCCAATAAAGTAGATCGACCTTCCCTACAATTTTATCAATTTTTACAAATCCAAACAAACGACTGTCATAACTTTTTGGTCGATTGTCCCCTTCAACAAAAACATAGCCTGGTGGAACTTTCGTTTTACCTGTAACTTCGTTTAAATTAAAATCAGGTGTAAAAGTTGTTCCCTTTAAAGAACTTTTGTAATCATTTAAATATGGTTCATTCCATTTTTTATCGTTAACATAAAGCTGATCATCTTTATATTCAAGTGAATCTCCAGGTAAACCAATGACACGTTTAACATAATCTTCTTTTTTATTTGCATGAAAAACAATTACGTCAAATCTGTTAATAGCACTAATTTCATATCCAAATTTATTTATAACTAGTAAGTTTCCATCCTTTAAAGTTGGCATCATAGATTCTCCATCAACTACATATGTAGAAAATAAGAACGTTCTTACAATAAAAGCAATTGCGATCCCAATAATGATCGCTTTTCCCCAGTCAAATACTTCTTTTCTTAGCATAAAGTTGCTCTCTCCCTCCCTGAGTCATAATGCTTTATTGCTCATCAGATGATCGAGACGCACTCTTTTTCTCTGTTGTTTTTTCTTTGATGTCCATACGTTTCTCAATCACTTTTCCAACTATCCATAATACGAATATAAAAATTCCTATGTACAATGCTTTAATCGGTTTCTGAAACACTGAAGTTAAATCTTTCCCTAAATAACTAATCATCGCGATCATTGTAAACTTTCCAAGTACCAATGCGATAAGAAATTGTGATATTTTAATACGTGACAAACCGGCTACTATATTTATTAAAAAAGATGGTGAAAACGGAAATGCAAACATAATAAAAATTGGACCAAATCCCTTTTTTTCAATCCACCCTATTGATGATTCTACTTTCTTATGTTTACTTACAAATGAAAAAAATCGTTTCTGACCAAATTTTCTAACAACATAGAATAGTAAAATGGAACCTAAGCAAGAACCAATCCATGAATATAAAAAACCTAAAAAAGGACCAAATGCTGCTGCATTAGCAAATACAAAAATGACCAAAGGTAAAATTGGACAAATTGCTTCGATAAAAGGGATTGAAATTCCAACTAGTGGACCATAATCTTTGTATTGTTGAATGAGATGTAAAAAATGTTCTTCTGTAAAAAAAGCCTTTAAGTCAAAAACGTTCATTTAAATATGAATCTCTCCTTAAGCCGTATTTCTAAATAGATTATCCTTACTGTTAACATTATCACATATAACTATTTATTCAATAATAATAAATGATTCTAACTAGTATTTTTTGTAATAATTTGACTGATTATATTATAAATATTTTTTTACTAATTTGTTCCTAATGATGCTTAATGTATTTCTAATAAACTATTTTTAAAATAAATAAAAAAACTACTTCACTGAATGGAAAAGTAGTTTTATCATGCGTTTAAATAGAATTTTTCAATTAAATAAGTAACGTCATGTTGATTTAATAGATGAAAACGAGCGCTATGTTAATTTATATTATTTTTCGTATTTGCTCTGTTAAATTCAAAGTTTATTTTTGAAATAAAAAAAGACTGTCAAATTAGACAACCTTTAGGAGCTTTTATCTAACTATGGCATGCATTAGTTGCATAAAGAAATTCAAAATTCTATTTGCATAAAGTTTTTACATGTTCATTAAATTCAGTATTACTCTTGTAGTATTCGCCCTTTAATTTTAGTAGTTTAAAGTCTCCAATTTCTTTATCTTTATGAAAAGCCTTTACTGAGCAACCGTCGTCAAATAGTAAAACGACAGCGCGGTCTTCTTGATTTTCGTCACGAATAAACTTAATCTTCCTGACATTATTAACCCACTATTAATATTCTCAAGGTCAGTTAATTCTTTAAAGTTTCCATTTTTTCCGTATACGATTTTAGTTATTTCTTTATCTGTATATATTGACTCAAAAGTCATTCCATCTTCTTTTTTTTGACAGGACATTAAAACTACTACAATTACTAATAAACAAATGGACAAGAATAATCTTCTCACAAAATGTTCCTCCTAATATACCTCTTAAACACTACTATATTAATTCAATTTTCTACTTTAAAATATTTTGAGACTTCGAAAAATACACTTAAACCAATAATGAAAAATAATAATCCAAACCAGAAGGTGAAGTTTGTAATATTCCATAAATATGAAGGTGTTAAATTTTTAATAGCGGTCATATCAATACCGTTACCATTACCGTTAAAAGATAAGGAAATAAGTATCTTTTCGAACCCACCTAATACCATCATAATAACTCCCATAAATACAAATATTATCCCAAAGTTTTTCATTTAGTTAATCCCCTATTTTATAATATGTTTAATGAAAGTTTCTATATTCTTATTAAACTATCCTGCCATTTTATTAAATAAAGAAATCAAAAATCTTTTATAATAGCCCTCAAAAAACACTCGTTCAAGGTTCATTTATATTAATTTTTAATGTTCACAAACTAGCCAATTAAAGTCCCTATTCCTCCAAACAGTAGTGTTGATGAGCCTTTTAAAAATGAACGTTCAAAAAATGCGATATTTATTACTCCATTATAAAGAAAAATGAATAAGAAGCAGATGACTATAAAATACCATTTTGAAGTAAAACCACGACTCAAACCATGAACTTCCATCTTCTTTTTAAACAAATGTTGTGTGTAATATAAGAAAACAAAAAACAGAACTAATAAAATCAACGAGATGGCAATCGAAAAATCCATTTTTATTAATACAAAAAAAATCATAAAAACAATTCCGATAATTACTGATTCAGTCCTTTCATACCGATTCATAAAAACTCCCTCTTATTCATTAAATGTTGATAAGTAAATTATCTATTTTGTGTTCTAAATCGTCAATTGGGTTATTTTTTTGGGTACTAAGGTAATCTTTTTTGAATAAATGGAAATCCACTTTTAAAGGACTAAATTACCATTATCTTGAATTAGCCTCTCTCTTAATGTTTGTTTTTTAAACACAAAAAAGAAGCCGATAATCAGCTTCTTAACTTTTCATTGAACTAAAGCTCTGCGTTAGTTTAATAAGAGTTATTTATGTAGTTGTGATATATAAAAGGATTGTGATGCAACTAAAATTATAATTACCGATAAGATAAAGAAGGTAATTGACCAACTTTTCTTTTTTAAAATATATTGCTCTATCCCCGATAAAAACATATATAACGCAAGTGTAATTCCTATTAGTCCAGAATAGAAAAAATTAGCGGCGGGAGAAGATCTTAAAGAAAAAATAAAAAATAACGTAACTGGAATTCCCAATATCATTTGAGTAATTACGATAGGCTTTATCCTGTTCTTGAAAAAACGATCGCTAAACGTCATAAAACGTAAGCCCTCCTTTCTGTAAAAAAATGCGTTTATTTCTATATAGTCGATCATGTTATTCAACTAATGCAATACTTAAAGAACTCTATAAATTATGTTGGTACTCTTAATTACTATTTAAATTGTTGACTATCTAAAATATTAAATGTACTACTTAGTTTTTAAAGAATATATATGCTCATCAACGAAACCTTTAACAACCTTTCCAGTATTCTGAAACCCTACTGATTCATATAGTTTTTTTGCCTTCTCATTTTCTGGATGGAAGCTTAGTAGTATCTCTTCACATTTAAAATGGTTTACTATTTCTTGTATTACTAAGTTTAATCCTTCTTTACCATACCCTTTACCTTGGTGGTTAAAATCTATCATAAATCTACAAATTTCATATCCTTGAAGTTCTTCTGAATAACCATACATAGTAAATCCTATTAGGGTTTCATTATAATAGATAGCTTTTGTGACCCAGTTTCCTTCTATACTAGACTGTGCTAGAGAAAAACAATTAGAAGCAATATTTTTTTCGAAAATTTTATTCGCTTGATCATTAGCACTTCTAAGCATAACGATGTTAAACCAGTTTTGAATAGTGACTTCTTTTAATACAATCAAGTTGAATACCTCCCTTACATATTTAAATTTTACCAAAATTCCAATAATTTTGGGTAAATTAATTATAGATTAAAAAGTTACATCATATAGGATATAAGTAAATAAGTGTCATAGATGACTTGAACTATTTCTCATTTATACTCAAATTAACTTATTCAACTAATCTGTCATATAGTAGAAAAAGAAATCAACAATCTACTTTAACAGATCCTTCATATTAAGAATTAAAAGGACTAAATTTCGGAATTTCAAAATAATCTTTTCTTCTACATACTTGCTCAAATAATCCCCATAAAAAAACTACTTTACTAAATGTTAAGTAGTCAAAATTTTAATCTTTCACTATTATTTTTCGTGTACTGACATTCCTTTTATATATGAGGTTATTTCGTTATCTGGGATTAATTTGTAAGATTTTTGTTGGGTATTTTCAGGATTAAGCCGGTCTTCATAAATAGCCCTTAAATGTGCAGTTCGGTATAATTGGTTTTCAAATGAGCCACGAGATATTTCTAATGGAAGTTCAACACCATTGAAAAATTCAACAACTGATCGATTGTATTTACCGCCTCTGAAATTAGAAACATGATTGTAGGAGATCCAAGAACATTCTACTTTTAAAGAAGATGAAGTGGGGAAAAAGAAAATTTGATTCATTGAGCTGATCGCTATTGGTGGTTTGTGAGTGATGGAAATCATTTGTTTCGTTCCTTCACGCCTACCCCGGTAACTACTTCCGAAGTAAGCACAGCTCCTTTCTATAATTTCAATCGGTTTCATTAAAACATAAAAATTATCATCTGTTTCGAATACCTTTGAAATTACAACTAAATCGACAGTAAATTCTGGAATGATTGCCATTGTTGACTTATTAATCTCGTACTCATTTAATACTTTAACTTGTCCTTTCACATGATTCATCTTTACAACTCCGTTGCCATTAATCTATAAATATCTATAAATTGATGATTGCTTCCCTTTTCTACGTGTCCGATTTTGCCGAGGCTACTCTCGTTTGGTCCAACACTCCGAGGGCGTAAATTCGGATACAACGAATCCTACATAGTTGAGTTATCTTTTAAGTGATTATTCTCAACTTTTTTAGTGCTTGACTTGGTTTTCGTCTGTTATTAGGCCTACTCACTATCATGGTTCTACCCAATGCCGAAGTCACTTTCGCAACATCCTAGATTCACAGTAGAATAATAATTATCTCATGAATTTTACGTTTCATAGCAAACTGGCAACGTTACCTCCTTTCTATTTATAAAGTTTTTGAGTCTTTTTACATTATTAATTTGTTGTAACTCCTACTTTCCTTCTGTTATTCGTATTAAGCCTTTAAAAAGCACGTTGATTTTCCCAAAGCCTATCACTCCTTTCATTTGCTTATTTTTTAAACTTTCTAGTTCTTTTACTCAGGAATATTTAATTAAATCCTTGTTAATATTTGCTCAAGTTAGTTTCTAAATAAAAAAATGAGCATTAAACATTTAAACAGTTCCTGGCTATTTAACATGAAGTATAGTAGCAACATTGATGTTAGAGAAATAATATCACAATTCTTTATTTGTAAAATCATTTTTTGAATACTTTAACAAAAGTGTCATTGTTTACTAAATTTTAGGATAAAAGCCAATAGAAAAACCACCTTTCTCACATTCGAAAAAAGTGGTTTTTTACTAATTAATTAGATGAAAATTGTTGTTCTTCAGTAGAGCCTTTAAGAGCCGTTGTTGAAGAAGTTCCTCCAGTAATAATTTGAGCTACTTGATCAAAATATCCTGTTCCAACTTCGCGTTGATGTCTTGTTGCAGTATAGCCATATTGTTCACTTGCAAATTCAGCTTGTTGAAGTTCTGAATATGCTCCCATTCCACGATCTTTGTAGTTTCTAGCTAATTCAAACATGCCAAAGTTTAATGCATGGAAACCAGCAAGGGTAACGAATTGGAATTTATAACCCATTGCTGCAATTTGTTGTTGGAAAGTCTCGATTGTTTCGTCATCTAGTTTCTTTTTCCAGTTAAAAGAAGGTGAGCAGTTATAAGCTAGTAATTTACCTGGGAATTTGGCATGAATAGCATCTGCAAAACGTTTTGCATCCTCTAGATTTGGCTCTGACGTTTCACACCAAACTAAGTCTGCATATGGTGCATAAGCAAGACCACGAGCAATTGCTTGATCTAACCCCGCTTTCGTACGATAAAAACCTTCAGGTGTTCTTTCACCTGTAATAAATTGTTTATCGACAGGATCAATATCACTTGTAATTAAATCTGCTGCATCTGCATCAGTTCGTGCAACAATAAGGGTAGGTACTCCCATTACATCCGCTGCTAAACGAGCAGAGATTAAGTTACGCACCGCCGTTTGTGTTGGTAATAATACCTTCCCACCTAAATGGCCACATTTTTTCTCCGAAGACAATTGATCTTCAAAATGCACACCTGCCGCTCCTGCTTCAATCATACTTTTCATTAGTTCAAATACATTTAATTGTCCACCGAAGCCAGCCTCTGCATCTGCCATAATCGGTGCGAAGTAGTCGATTTCTTCTCCACCTTCAACATATTGAATTTGATCTGCACGTTGGAAAGCCTGATTAATTCGTTTTACAACTGCTGGTACAGAGTTTGCCGGATATAAGCTCTGATCTGGGTACATTTGACCAGAAAGATTCGCATCAGCAGCTACTTGCCAACCACTTAAATAAATAGCCTTCAAACCTGCTTTTACTTGTTGAATTGCTTGATTTCCAGTTAATGCTCCTAGTGCATTAACATAGCTTTCTTCATTTAAAAGCTTCCATAATTTTTCCGCGCCTTTTTTTGCCAATGTTTGTTCAATATCGATTGATCCTCTTAATTTAATTACATCTTCAGCTGTGTATGTTCTTGTAATGCCATTCCATCTAGAATCCAGCTCCCAGCTTTCTTGTAATTCAGCAATACGCTTTTCACGATTTTTCGTCATATTCAATTCCTCCTAATTTTATAAAAAGTTATATCCTTTTAAAGTAAGAAAGTCAGCAAATTCATCGTTGCTAATTAACTCATCAAATAATCCAATTGCTTCATTAAATCGTTTTGCTTCAAATTGTTCTTTCCCAATTTCTAGTTGAAGCTTCATCATTTCTTCATTTTTTAAAGAATCCACTAATTGTAAAGTAATGTTTGTACCATCCTCTAAAACACCTTTTTCATGACGCACCCATTGCCAAATTTGCGCACGTGAAATTTCAGCAGTCGCAGCATCCTCCATTAAGTTGTAAAGCGGCACCGCACCTCGACCACTTATCCATGCTTCAATATATTGAATCGCAACTGTTATATTTGTTCTGAGACCTTGTTCCGTAATAACACCACTAGGAATCTCTAAAAGATCCGCCTCAGTTACATTAACATCCTCACGTTTTCTATGAATCTGGTTTGGTGTAGGCATAAATCGATTAAACTGTTCAAGAGCTACAGCTACTAAACCAGGATGAGCTACCCAAGTTCCATCGTGTCCATCCTTCGCTTCACGCTCTTTATCTTTTCTTACCTTTTCAAACGCAACTTCATTTCGCTCTTTATCATCTTTAATTGGAATTTGAGCTGCCATTCCTCCAATTGCTGGAGCATTTCTACGATGACAAGTTTGAATAACTTTTTGAGAATATGAACGCATAAAAGGTACTTCCATTGTCACAACAGATCGATCAGGTAAAATAATTGATTTGTCGTATCGCATCATTTTTATAAAACTAAAAATATAATCCCATCTGCCGCAATTAAATCCAGCTGAATGATCCTTTAATTCATAAAGTATCTCATCCATTTCAAATGAAGCAGCAATTGTTTCGATTAATACAGTTGCTTTAATCGTTCCAACAGGTATATTCAATTCATTTTGAGCAAATAAAAAAACATCATTCCATAATCTTGCTTCCAAATAGCTTTCCATTTTTGGTAAATAAAAATAAGGTCCAGAGCCATTTTTTATTGCTTGTTTCGCATTATGAAAGAAATAAAGTCCAAAATCTACTAAGCTACCAGACATATTTTCACCATTTACAGTGATATGTTTTTCTTCTAAATGCCAGCCTCTTGGTCGAACTAATAGTACAGCTGGCTTCGCTTTTAACTTATATGTTTTTCCATTTGAATGAAGTGAAATTGTTCGATTCACAGCATCTCTTAAATTAACCTGACCAGAAATGATATTTTCCCAAGTTGGAGAAGTAGCATCTTCAAAATCAGCCATGAACACAAATGCATCAGAATTCAATGCATTGATAATCATTTTTCGATCAACTGGTCCTGTTATCTCTACTCTTCGATCTTGTAAATCCTCTGGAATAGGTGCAATTGACCATTCACTTTCACGAATATGTTTTGTTTCCTCTAAAAATTGGAGCTTTCCCCCATTTTGCAAAAAACACATTCTTTCTTTTCTGTTTAATAACAGCTGTTGTCTACGTTGATCAAATTTCAGATGTAATTGCTCTAAAAAACTTAATGCTTCGATCGTAAGAATGTCAGTTGAACCCTCTACATGATTACCTAGAACTTTGATTTTTGAAAGCTCAGTTGTCATATGATTCCTCCATTCAGTTATATAACAGATATTGATTACTTATGTTATTATATAACAGTATATTCGGATTTGATATTAAATTCTGAAAATATTTCCAAAAGAATTTTCGACAGCTTAACTTATTAAAGATTGGAATTTTATTTGAATTAAATCAAAAACACCCTTTAAGAATGTTTTTAGACGAGTGTCTATCTTTTGAAAAAGGAGGAAAAGTTAAATACGAAATCAGCACTTTCTTTATACACATACCTTTAGAATTACTTAAAATTATAATTTTTTTGCTTAATGATCTTATCATTTTTATAAAGTTCAACTTTGAATTGACCATTGTAAAGTCTGGTCCGATCTAACGTGAAGCTAATTCCAGATGTCTCTTGTTCTTCTGTCCATATTTTTTGGAACAACACTGCATTTTTATCATTTTTTATTACTAATTCTCTTATATTCTTGTTACCTTCCCCTAATTGAGTATTTTGGTAGTCTACTGATACCCAAATTATTTTATTTAGGTCGAGCGGTCCATCATATTTTTCCATTTTCTGCGATTCTGCGTTAATTACGTAGCCTAAGTGAAAATCTTCAATTTGCGTTCCATTGTCTTTGATAAAGTTTAGTAAAAGTATAATAAAGGGAACACACGAAACAATTAGTATACATATAAAGAGTATTCTTCTTTTAATAAGATCACCTCAGTAAAAGTTGTTATAGTAAAGGTATTTTTACTAAATTTAACTATCGAACATATTTAAACTCAATGGAATAAATGTGAAACTTTCAATAGATTTTATAACTTTTGATAATATGACACATTTTAAGGGCTTTTAATAAAAAAAAGCTTGTAGTTATTGGTACAATACCAATCAATCTACAAGCTAAACTTTCAGCAAGAATTTACTCTATTTATTATCGTTACTTCTTTCAGCTGCCTCTAAATACCTCATTCTTTCCAACATTGTTGGATGATCAAATCTAAATAATTTCACTAAAAATGGTGGATTTACTTGAGACAAACTGTTTTTGGATAACTTTTGAAACGCTATAATCCCTGATTCCGGATCATGTGTTAGCTTAACAGCATATAAATCTGCTCTTTTCTCGGCACTTCTTGAAAATGCATTTGATATTGGATCAGAAATAAAGCCTACAATTCCACTTATGATTAAAAATAAGGTTAGGATGACGGCCATTTTATCAGTTGAATGACTACTCCTACTCTTTGATAATACGTACTTCATTAATAAATGAATGATATACAGACCGACTAAACTACCTGCTAACATTCCAAACATTGATTTATAGATGTCTTTGTGGACGTAATGTGACATTTCATGAGCCATGATGAACATAATTTCATCTTCAGTAAGCCCTTTAAGAGTTGTATCCCATAATACAATCCTAGCGTTTTTACCTATACCAGTAACATATGCATTATATGTAGTTGTCTTAGTGGACATATTTACTTCATATACTCGATGTGCAGGAATATTTGCTTCTTTAGCAAGGGTAATAATTTTCTTTTCTAAATTTTTATCTTTTAATGGGTAGAAATCATTATATAGGGGATCAATTACTACAGGCTGAATAAATGTTAAGAAAATCGTAAAAGGAATACTTAATAGCCATGCAGTGAGCCACCATTTCTTTGGTTGTTTTTTGATTAACAAATACACAACATACATTACAAAAAACATCATTGCAAAATTTATCCAAAAACCAATCATTTCATCCTTCATCCAAGCATTAAATGTTTGAACAGACAATCCGTATTTCGTCGATAATTTAAATCGATAGAAATCAATTGGAAATGAAACGATATATGTAGCGACCGATACAAAGAAGAAATATAAAAAGACTTGTATAAACTTAAATCTAGTCAACTTAGATAATGAGTTACCTAATTTATCAATTGATCCACTTAATAATAAAAGTGATAATACAATCCAATCAATCGGCAAGGAAATAAAGTAAAGAACATTTTTTAAAGTGCTATAACTAGTACTTAAATTAGCTTCCTTATGATTCATGAATGTATGTGGATCTACAAATGTTCCTTTATATTTTGAAGGTAGGTCAGAAGTCGTAAAAACATAAAAGTATAACAGGACTAAAATGATATAAACGAGATAGCCTAGACAGATGAATTTCGTTAATTTAGATTTAGTTGTTTTTTTCATAAAATCTCCCCCCATTCTATATTATCAACTTTGTCCAATTTTTTAGAACTTCAACCCATTATATTTTTTAAATACTGTAGATGAAGTAGAAATGAAATTACTACTAAATATAGATATAAAAAATAAAACCACGACTAGTATATCGTAGTTTAGAATAAACATTTCTCACTTAGGATTTAAATGTTTTTCTCTTATTTTCGCATACACATGGAGCTTGATGTTTCTAGCTTAATTACCCTTTAATATTTTTAGTAAACGTTTCCGTATTTATCTAATCATCTAGTAAGGTAAATGTTCTAAAACTTCTTGTATGTATTGGGATTTTCTTCACTATTATTCTTAATAAATAGGGCCTCTAATATTACTTGAAATGTAATAAAAAATAACTATTCCTAATTAAAACTAATACAATATATTACTAAAACTTCACTGTTTGTTCACATAATCTACTATTTTACACTTAAATTACTCCGAAATAATTATTGAAAGACAAAATTTCAACTAATGGAGGAGATTAAGTAGGTAACATATTGTAAACGAAAAACAAAATCATCTTTTATAGTATTGTGTGTTGTTTTAGTACTAACAATGATTATTCAACCAAGACAATCTTTTGCTAATGAAAATGAAGTAAATGAAACAAGTGAAATGATTAACACCTTAGAAAAATATATATCTGCTGATGATAATCAATTTGAAATTAGTAAAATACCGAATAACATATATATTGAGTTTGGAGAAGAAAACATTAAAAGTATTTTAAATGGGGTTAAAGAGTTAAATACTTTAGCTCAAAATGGTGAGGTACTCATTACTGATAATGAAACTGTTTATGAGACTAATGATACTAGTTTTGATGTCCAAGGGGGAGTTAATAAAGTAGTATATAAATGGTATGGTAGAGTAAGGTACTTTAGTACTGCATCAGCTAAAGAGTTTGTATATCAGTGTTATAAAGTAGCAGTCGGTTCAGTGGCCGTAGGTACGGTTGCTGCATTTTTAAGTGCAGGTACTACTGCTATTTTTAGTGGTTTAACTGGGGCATATTTTACTAATTTAGCATTAGATGTCGATCATCGAAATTCTGGACATAATCGTGGAATTATATTACATGTGACATGGGCTTCAGCTTATTGGACTATTAAACAATAGAGGTGAACAGATAAAATGGAGAATGCCCCAACTATAATTGTCTTATTGCTAAATATTATAATACTTATATTAATTTTTAAAGAAAATAAAAATTATACATTAAAATTTATCGTTAAAAAGTTTTTATCGGGATTTTTAATAACTGTTTTAATAATAAATATAATAATATTTTTTATTTCAAAATTATGAAAAAGACATTTTGGATATTAATTTTAATATTAGTTGTAGGTAGTGGTTGTAGTTCTTCAATAAATGATAAAGAATATTATCTTAAACAATTAGATTTAGAAAATCTTTTTGAATACTCTAAAGGATCATCACAAACAATTGCTTTTATTGACACGGGTATTTCAGAACAAACAAAAGAATTATATAAAGAAAGAATTATTGATACATTTAATAGTATTGAAAACAACAATAATGTTATAGATTACCATGGTCATGGAACACAAATGGTAAGTATTGCTTCTGGAAATGGTAAGAAAGGAGTTTGGGGAATTGCTCCAAAATCTAAAATCATTATTATTAAAGCAATTAGTGAAAATGGAAACGAAAAATCTAAAAGTATACTAAGTGCTATTGAATATGCTATATCTAAGAAAGTTAATATAATTAATATGAGCTTTGGATCATTTGTAACAAATCATAATATAGTAAAGCAAATTCAATTAGCTACAAAAAAAAATATAACTGTAGTTGCTTCAACAGGTGATTATGGTAATAAAGATTCTCTATTTCCTGCAAATATAGATGGTGTAATTTCTGTTCAGGCTAAAAATAAAAAAGGTACTATTTGGGAAAACTCCAATACGTCAAAAACAGATGTAGTTGCATTTCCAGGAATTGAAATAAATAGCCTAACATTAAATAGCAAAAAAGTGAAAATGAATGGAACTTCTCAAGCTACAGCAATAGCAAGTGGGTATATTGCCCTTCTAAGAGATTACTATCAAAAAAATAACATTAGTTTTGATCAAAATAAAATTATAAATGATTTAAAATCATTAAATTCAATTCAAAATAAAGATGTAAATTATTTAAAACTCTTTAAAAAATAAACTTTTACCTCAGTTGTACTATTAATATGTATATTTTTTAAAAAAATTATTAAATCCCCCTTTACTCAACGGAATACAGGGTTTTCCTTAAATTATAATGAAAAGAATAAAAACAAAAACTGAAATAGACTGCACCCTTTAAAGTAGATGTTTAAAAACCCACAGTTGGGCAACATTGATATTAAGTGGTGTTTTTTATGGCGAAAAAAGGTCAAAAGTTTCACAAATATAGTATGGAAATCAAGTCTGATGCTATTCGTTTAAAGGAAGAAGGATTTTCATATCGGAAATCCAATTTCAAAAAACTGAAAAAATAACAAAATAATAGAAGGATAATTCTCTCCTAAAACCTCCAATTTTATATCCCCCTCAAAAATGAAGAAATTAAAAAAAATGCCTCAAAATGTCGTCATTCAACGACCCTTTTGAGACAGCCTCCTCTATTACCACGTTTTATTGTCTAACTGAATCTTTCAACACTCTTCTAAGTATTTTACCAGTTGCATTTTTTGGTAGCTCTGGAATGAACTCTATTGATCTTGGTACTTTATATTTTGCTAAGTGTGCTTTGCAATATTCTGTCAAAGACTCCACACTTAATGAAGGATTTTTTGAAACAACATAGGCTTTTACACTTTCTCCAAAATTATCGTCTGGTAATCCAATCACCGCACATTCAACAACATCTGGATGATTATAAATTACCTCTTCAACTTCACGAGGGTATACATTATAGCCGCCAACAAGAATCAATTCTTTTTTGCGATCGACAATATAGAAATAACCATCTTCGTCTATTCTTGCTAGGTCACCAGTATATAACCAGCCATCACGTATCGTCATTGCTGTTTCTTCTGGCATATTATAATAACCTTTCATTATATTTGGTCCACGGACGATTAATTCACCTACTTCACCAACTGAAACCTCTTCACCTAGAGCATTTACAACTTTATTTTCTACATTGCTAATATTAGTCCCAATTGATCCTGCTTTTCTTGGGCGGTCTAATGGATTAAACGTCGTAACAGGGGACGCTTCAGACAATCCATACCCTTCTGAAATAATAACCTTAAATTTCTTTTCAAAATTCTCTAAAAGTGCAACAGGCAATGAAGAACCACCCGAAATGCATAGTCGAATTGACTCAAAGTCTTCTGTTTTTCCTTCAGGGAATTGATATAAGAAATTATACATTGTTGGCACACCTGCAAATACAGTTGCTTTGTATGTACGAATAATATCAAATATTCCTTTTGGGCTAAATTTAGGCACTAAAATAACAGTAGCTCCATACATTAAAGGCGCGTTTAAAGCTACAGTTAAACAAAATACATGGAAAGCAGGTAAAGTTGCAATGACCTTTTCTGTATTTGAAAAGCTTAAAAAGTGTCCTGCATCCATGGCATTTGAATATAAGTTTTTATGTGTTAACATAGCCCCTTTTGGTTTTCCTGTTGTCCCAGAAGTATATAAAATGACTGCTAAATCATCATCATGTAATTCAGGTCCTTTGAAATCTAGATCTCCAAGTCCTACTACATTTGTAAACGATTTCAATTTATTGTTCTCAAATTCATAAGGATTTTCTTGTTTTGTTTCACAAATAATGAAGTGATCGATATTAGGAAGAATCGGTGAAGCTTTTTCTACTAGTGGAAGAAATAAGTCTAAGGTGATAACTGCTTTTGCGTCGCCGTTTGTTAATATGTATACTAATTCATCTGGTGCATATAGAGGATTAATCGGTATTACAGCCGCTCCAACCTTCAACGCACCATATAGTGCTATAATAAAATGAGGAGAATTACCAACAATTAAAGCTACTTTATCTCCCTTTTCTATTCCTAATTTTGAGAGGCCACTCGCAAATTTCGTAATATAAGTCTCTAGAGTTGAGTATGAAAATGTCTCCCCTTCAAAGATAATAGCAGAATGTTCAGGATGCCTCAAAGCTGATTGTGACAGTGTTTCAACTAAATTCAAGAAAAACTACCCCCTTTAAATATAAAAATTTAAAATATTCTAAATATATTATATTGCTAGAAAACAATTCTGACAAGTGAGAAAACTAGCACTTTTTAGACTTCTAATTTTTTAACAAACAAAAAAAGAGTAGTTTCCTACTCTTTTTTTAAAATAATAAACTCATAAATTCTTCTTTCGTTACTTTACCAAAATAATGGGTAAAATTAACTTCATTTAGCTTATTTTCAATCTCTTGTTGATCAAATTTACTACCAATCAGAAGCTGTTCTATATCAGATACATCTCCTACCCCAAAGAAGTCACCATAAATTTTAACATTCTCAATGATTCCTTTGTTTACATCTAAACGAAGATCAATCGAACCAGCCGCAAATCTTTTACTTTGTTGGATATTGCATTTAGGAGATTTTCCAAAATTCCAATCCCAATTTCGGTATCTGCTCTCTGCAAGTTCTTTAATATTTTTTATATCTTCATCTGTCCATTCGTATCGCCCTATTTTCCCATGTTCTTTAAAAATAGATTGTAAAATTAAATCTTTAAATTCTAAGATTGTTAAATCGTCTTTTAAAAATTCCTTAATGTTCGCCACTCTACTTCGGACTGATTTAATTCCTTTAGATTGGATTTTTTCTAGCTTTACATTTAATGCATTTACAACTTCATCTATATCACTATCAAACAACAATGTACCATGGCTAAACATTCTACCTCTAGTAGAAAATTGTGCATTACCTGAGATTTTTCTACCTTCTGCTAATATATCATTTCTTCCACTAAGTTCAGCATTCACACCGATTTCCTTTAATGCCTCGATTACTGGCTCAGTAAACTTTCTAAAATTATGAAAGCTGTCACCATCATCTTTTGTAATAAAACTAAAGTTAAGATTCCCTAAATCATGATATACCGCTCCACCACCAGATAATCTTCGCACTACATGGATATTATGATCATTTACATATGAAGCATTAATCTCCTCGGCAGTATTTTGATTTTTACCAATAATGATTGATGGCTCATTAATATAAAATAAAAAGTATGTATTTTCAGGATCTAGATTTTTTAGCGCATATTCTTCCATCGCTAAATTTAATGTTGGATCCGTTATTCCCCTATTATCTAAAAATAGCATATGTATCCTCCTATAATTTTGATTTCCATTCAAAACCTGTATAAGCTAAATGAACAAGTCCATTATAATACTTTTGGGATTCACTTATTAAATCTTTTGTATTTCCGCTATGAGGAAGATGTGATAATAATAATTCTTTTACATTCGCCTCATTTGCAATTGTTGCAGCATCTTTGCTGCTCATATGCCCTACTTTAGTACCATCTTGATGTTCATACATATTACAATCACTTATAAGCAAATCCGCGTTGGAAGAAAACGGTATGAAGTCTTCCGTATAGCTTGAATCAGCTGTATAGACTACTGAGTGATTTGCTGTTTCAATTCGCATAGCAAAACAATCTACAGGATGAACTGTCTTAATAAATCGAATAGTAAATGGACCTAAGTCTAGAGCTTCATTTGGATTATATTCATATCCTTTTGTTGCTTCTTTATATGTTAACGAATTAAATTTTACATTATCAAAGTTATGTCCGTATATAGGTAAAGCAAACTTATCCTTTCCAGCGTTTACAAGTTTGAAGTATTGTAGTACTCCTATATCTGCAATATGATCATGATGATAATGTGACAGGATTACAGCATTTAAGCTTTTAGGATCTATGTAATTTTGTAATGTAGCTAATGCACCCGAACCACAATCAACCAATAGATTAAAATTTTTGGATTTAAATAAATAACATGAAGTTGCTTCACCTTTACCTGGATAGCCGCCCCAATAACCAATAACGGTTACTTTCATAAAACAAACACACTCCTTTATATTTATTATTTCTATGAAAATTTAAATTTATAAGCTTGTCCTTACTGTTTTAAAAAAATAGGCGTTTAGATTATTTTTTTAAAATTGTACTAATACAGATTGACACAAAATACGTTGTAGTAATACAATACTAATAAGTTAACTAAAGGAGAGGGTAACATGCTTGTAAAAATGTCCGAATTTTTAAAACTATTACCAAAGAAAATATGTAAACACTGTAATTCGACGATTGAAGAACAACATGATTGCTACAGTAACACTTGTTCAAATTGCTTAAAAGATAGTTTTTAATTGTAGTCTTTTAGGTTCAGCAATTTTCTTAATGAAATGATTAAACATATTATTAGTACAGAGGCATAATAAAAAGAGCAACCTAAAAGTATCGATCTACTTTTTTGGTTGCTCTATTCTTTATTAATTGTTTTAAAAGCCTTAATAGCTTCGAACAGCTTGTTTTTCATGTGCAAACAAGTATTCAATAGTATCTGAAACTGCTTTCTCACCTTGATCTATACAGTCTGGTAAGCCGGACCCATAAAATGAGCAACCAATTACCGATACACCAGGCATTTCTTTTTGTAAATATTGTTCCATGTTTTTCGTACGCTCTTTATGATTAATCGTATATTGAGGCATAGCATCTTTCCATCTTGAAACAATATAAAACTCAGGTTTTTCAGTTATATCCATCGTTTTTCTTAAATCTTCTAATACAATTTCAACAAGTTCTTCATCTGTTTTATCGACTATTTCCTTATTGTAAGGTCGTCCAACGTAACAACGTAATAGGACCTTACCTTTTGGACAAGCATGTGCCCATTTTTTATGAGTCCAAGTACACGCTGTTATATTATAGTCATTATTACGCGAAACAACAAAGCCTGTACCATTTATATCCTTCTTAATTGCATGCTCTGGAAATGCAAGTGCAACATTCGCAACAGATGTAGAAGGAACTTTTTTGAAAGGCTCAAATACAGGTTTATTATTAAATAGTTGTGGAATAAAACGATGAGGTACAGTAACGATAATGGAATCTGATTCTATCTTTTCATTATTGCTAAGTACAATCTCATATTTTTTCCCAATTTTATTTATATTAACTACTTGTACACCTTTTAAAACTTCCTCTTGATCTAACTCTTCTTCAATTCGTTCAACAATTGTTTGAAGACCTGTACTTACAGTCTGGAAAATTCCTTTTCTCGGACCTTTTGATTTCTTCACAGGCATCTCTTTTTTCATTCCTAGAACAATACTTTGATGTTTTTGTTCAATTTGGAAGAATTGAGGAAATGTTGCCATTAAACTCATTTGATCAATGTCGCCTGAATAAATACCTGATAAAAGGGGTTCAATTAGATTCTCAACTACTTCATTACCTAGTCTTCTTCTAAAAAATTTACCTAATGACATATCCCCTTGGACATGTGTTTTTGGTAATACGAAATCTAAACCTGCACGAATTTTTCCTGCAGGTGAAAATAGACCCGAAAAAATAAAAGGCTTGATTTGTGTTGGAATCCCCATGTTTGAACCTTCTGGCATACCATGTAATTTATTATGGGCTAATACATATGATTTTCCAGAAGAGTTAAAAACGATTTGATCTTGGATCCCTAAGTTTTCAGCTAATCGATATGCACTCTTTTTCCTTGCCAAAAATGAATCAGGGCCACGCTCAATAACAAATCCATCTTTTCTAATTGTTTGGATTTTTCCTCCAAGCCTTGATGAACCTTCAATTAATTGAATATCAATTGGAAGATTATTTTTTAATTTTTCTTGTTTTAAATAGTAGGCAGATGTCAATCCAGTAATACCGCCACCAATAATGACAACCTTCTTATTCACTTCTTTACCTCCTATTTCAAAACCATATTATTGTTCGTTTAATTTTCTTAATACAACCGTACTAAGCCCACTAATAAATAATGGATCCGTATTAGGCATCGGTGGACGAACATATGCTTTTTGAATTTCATCCGTTACTAGTTTACATTCTATATCATTATCATATAGTACTTCTAAATGCTCACTTACAAATCCTAATGGTAAGTATACGTAAGTTTCAAAATCATAATTATCATCCAACTCACGTGTTAAATCTTGTACATCAGGTCCAAGCCAAGGGTCTGGTGTATTACCAGCACTTTGCCATCCTAGAAAATAATGACGAATATCAGATTGCTGAACGACTAACTCGGCAGTTTCCTTAAGTTGCTCTGGGTATGGATCTCCATAGTTAAGGATTTTTTCAGGTAAACTATGCGCTGAAAAAATAAACGCCGTTTTTACACGTTGCTCTTCATTCATTGGTTCAAGAATTGCTTCTACTTCACGAACCCAATATTGAATAAATCGTTCTTCTTTATACCAATCATCTACATGGATAATTTTTGGCCCGTCTATTTTTTCTGAATGATTTGTAGCACGTTCGTTATATGACTTCACACTAAACGTAGAATAATGTGGTGCAAGTACGATACTAACTGCTTTTGTTATACCATCCTTTTTCATTTCATCTACTGCATCTTCAATGAATGGTTCAATATGCTTTAGTCCAATGTACATTTTGAATTCTACTTTGTCTTGGATCTTATTTAAATCTTCTTCTAATGCTTTTGCTTGTTCAATTGTTATTTTTGCTAAAGGAGAGATTCCTCCAATTGCACGATAACGTTCTGTCAGTTCCTCTAGCGCCTCTGGTGAAGGCTTTCTACCTCTACGAATATCTGTATAATAACGCTCAATATCTGATTCTTTATATGGCGTGCCGTAAGCCATAACTAATAAACCGATTTTTTCTTTCATGTCATCACCATAGTCCTTTTATATTAAGCTTTAACCCTTGATGAATACTCATGTACAAAACTTGTTAATCGTTTAAGAGTATCAGGATTTACTTCAGGGAATACCCCATGACCTAAGTTGAAAATATGACCTGGATTTGCCATACCCTCATCTAATATTTCCTTCGCACGTTTCTCAATTACTTCCCATGGTGCTAATAAAAAGGCAGGATCTAAATTACCTTGAAGTGTTTTTGTAATACCTAAAGAACGAGCTTCAGTAATAGAAGTTCTCCAATCAAGCCCAATTACATCTACAGGCAGTTCATTCCATTCATGAATTAAATGGCTTGCTCCAATTCCGAACATAGTAGTTGGAATATGATCTGCTTTAAGTGCTGTAAAAATCTTTTCCATGCATGGTTTAATATAAATGCGATAATCATTTGCATTCAAAGCACCAACCCATGAATCAAATAATTGAATTGCACATGCTCCTGCTTTAACTTGTGCTTTTACGTATTTGATCGTCATGTCTGCTAAATGATCCATTAAAGCAAACCATGCTTCTGGCTCAGCGTACATAAATGATTTTGTTTTATTATAGCTTCTAGATGGTCTACCTTCGATCATATAGCTAGCAACTGTAAAAGGTGCACCTGCAAATCCAATTAATGGAACAGAAAGAACCTCTGTTGTTAATAATTTAATCGTCTCATAGATATAAGGTAGTTGCTCTTCTGGATGAATATCAGTTAACTTTTTCACATCTGCTAAAGAACGAATAGGATTGCTTATTACCGGTCCTACTCCTGATTGAATTTCTACGTCTACTCCAATTGCAGGAAGTGGAGACATAATATCTTTATATAAAATAGCTGCATCAACATTATATTGGTCCACTGGTAGCGCTGTTACGTAAGCGCATAATTCAGGTTGATGAGTAATTTCAAATAAAGAATATTTTTCTTTTATTTTTCGGTATTCTGGCTGAGAACGCCCTGCTTGTCTCATATACCAAACTGGTGTATGCGTTACTTCTTCTCCTCTAATCGCTTTAAGAAATGTATCGTTAAAATCTTTTTTCATCCTTCAAAGTCTCCCTTTCACTTTTCCAAACTCTACTATTAAATATACTGATTGAACCATTAATTGTATAGAAAACTCGAATTTTGACACATAATGTTCACTGATTTTACAATTTTTATCAATTAATAGGTCTATTTTACTACCAGACTTTTCCCATTAAAAATTATATCAAAATATGTCTAAAATATCGAATTAATAATCTTTATTTATTAAGACTTTTTATAAAATTAAGGAGTTTTATAATTCTTTTTTTAATGTTCGGTTAATCGTTATCTCATCGTTCAATCTTCTTAATCTCTTTACTATTTTTTTAAGAGATACAGTTTTTACGAACATAGCTTTAATAGGAAATAAAAAACTCCCCTTCAAATCATTTGATAAGAAGGAGAGCCTTAAAATGTCTATTCCTTATTTCTTATGTTGGGTTTGACAAGTTTAGACCTCTCACCTTCTTCTTTTGTTTGAGGATTGTACGGTACTACATAATAAGAAGGTACATTAAATACATTTACAAAGGAATCTTTGTACTCATCTAAACCAGTAACAGTATCTATTAATTTCTCTTTTCCATTCTTGACTCGATAGATTCGATATTGTTGTCTGTGGTCAGTTGGTGCATTCCAGTTAATGACGACAGTGAATAATCCAAATGGAGAGAATGATACTTTTGATTGAACATTAGAAATAGGCTCTAAATTTATCGGTGATTCTAAATCGTCTATATTTTTTGGCTTTTTAAATTTGGTAGAGGGTTCTCTTCCTGCTTCACTTAAAATCTTTTTAAATAAAATGGTTGGATATGTACTACCATTTCTTAAAAAATGGTTTGAATCTGTTTTATCATATCCCATCCAAATTGCACCTACTACGTCTGGTGTGTAGCCTACAAACCAAGCATCTTTATTTCCATTTGTTTGGCCAGGTATATTTGTAGATCCGGTTTTACCAGCTAAATCGCCAGTAAAACTTCCTCTACTAGCTGTTCCTTCATTTACAACACCTTTAAGCATTTTTGTCATATACCAAGAGGTTTGTGATGAAAACACTTTATATTCCTTAATTTTCGCTTCAGCAACTAATTCATTGTTCCGATCATAAATTGCATTAATAACAAAAGGTTCTAATGCATCTCCATCATGATCAAAGGCACTATATGCTTTTACTAGCTCTAATGGTGTTAAACCAATCTTAAGTCCTCCAAGCGCCATACTTAAACCTTGATCGGGGATATTCAAATCCATTTTTTCTAAATACTCTTTTGCATTGTCAATTCCAATATCATTTAATAACCAAACTGCTGGCACATTTGCTGACTCTATTAACGCATTAAACATCGAAATCGTTTTCGAATAAACTCCATTATAATTCTTCGGTTTATAGTCTCCTAACGCACTCTGTTCATTTGGTAATAAAGAATACGGATTGTAGTTCCCCGTCTCAAGTGCTGGCGAATAGACAAGTAAAGGCTTCATTGTTGAACCAGGCTGTCTTTTCACGTTAATACGATTTAAACCTTGAAAATAGTAATTTCTACCCCCAATTGCTGCCTCTACACCGCCTGTTTCGGAGTTTATTAATACGAAGGCTCCTTCAGCATTTTGATCAGTTCCCGGAAAATAGTTTCCATTTTTAAAATATTTATAGGCGGTTAATTGTGTTTTTTTATGGATAGGAACAACAACTTTGTATCCACCATTTAAAAGTTGGTCATAAGAAATGCCATATTTCTCTTTTGCTTCTTTTATAACCATATCAATATATGTAGCATATCCGTTTTCAAATTTTTGTTCGGTAATACGTAATACTAAAGGTTTACTTTTGGCATTCTGATACTCAGTTTCAGTTATATAATGCGTATCTAGCATTTTATAAAGAACAAGATTCCTACGCTCTAAAGATCGCTCTGGTTGTGTAACTGGATCATAATGAGATGGAGCTTTTAATAAGGCTGCTAACGAAGCACTTTCCTCAATGGTCAAATGTTTAACATCTTTCCCGAAATAATATTTTGCAGCACCGCCTATGCCATATACCCCGTGACCGAAATAAACCTGATTTAAATACATTTCTAGTATTTGATCTTTTGTATACTTTCTTTCTAGATTAATTGCTATTATTACTTCCTTTGTTTTTCTCATAAATGTTTTGTCGTTCGTCAAAAAAACATTCTTTGCAAGTTGTTGAGTAAGTGTACTCGCACCTTGTACTTTACTAAATGCTTTTATATCATTTACTATAGCCCGAAAGATTGATTGTGTATCAATTCCATGGTGCTTATAGAAACGTTCATCTTCAATTGAAACTACTGCTTGTTTAGTATAATCAGGTATATCACTAATTGAAACGATTTGATGATTTTCATTATATAGCTTTGATACAAAATTCCCCTCTAAATCTACCATTTCCGATGATGAATGGACGACTAACTTATCTTCATCTATAACATAATTACCTAAGAAAACGATTAGTAAAAATCCAACAAAGCTAATTAACAGGACACCTAACAGTCCTATTGCTAAATATCCCCATTTTTTCAATTATTTCACCTTCATTTCTCTTACACTATAACAAATAGTATATCCATTTATTCCCATGAATAAGTCATTATTTCCTTTTTTTCGATGTATATTTCCTTGGAAATACATTTTTCGTCATTTCTTAATTGAAGATAATTTTGAAGGATATCAATTACATTTCTTGAATAGGTTATATAGATAGTAAGTAGGAGGGTGAAATAATGTCAGATTTATTTTCTTTATTAGATTCATATTATCCGGAAATGGTATCTACTCGTAGATACTTACATGAAAATCCTGAGCTTTCATTTAAAGAATACGAGACAGCAAAATTCATTCAAAACTTTTATCAACAATTAAATATTCCATTCAAATCAAATGTCGGTGGCAATGGTGTTGTTGCTACTATTAATGGTCGTAATCCTGGAAAAACAATCGCTTTACGAGCTGACTTTGACGCATTACCTATTCAAGATGAGAAAAATGTTCCTTACTCCTCAAAAGTGCCTGGTGTTATGCATGCATGTGGTCATGATGGTCACACTGCTACACTATTATATTTAGCAAAGGCACTTCATGAGCAAAAAGATTCATGGGACGGTAAGGTTGTCTTACTTCACCAACATGCAGAAGAATATGCTCCAGGTGGAGCAATTTCTATGATTGCTGATGGCTGTTTAGACGGTGTTGATGAGGTTTATGGAACCCATTTGTGGGCAATTGAAGAATTAGGAACAATTGGTTATCGAAAAGGACCAATCATGGCAGCAGCTGATCGTTTTTCAATCACAATCCAAGGTCAAGGCGGTCATGGTGCAGAACCCCATCGAACAAAAGACAGTATCGTAATCGCTAGTCAACTTGTTATGGCACTTCAACAAGTTGTTAGTCGGGAAACAAATCCAATTGACACTGTAGTGTTATCAATCGGAAGTTTCGAAGCAAAAAATGCTTTCAATGTAATCGCCGATCGAGCAACCTTAATAGGAACGGTTCGTACGTTCAAAAAGGAAACACAAGAAAAAGTAAAAAAACAAATAGCTAGAATCATTAAAGGGATTTGTCTAGCAAATGATGTTACATACGAATATAAGTACGATGATGGTTATCCTCCAGTAGTAAATCATGAAAAAGAAACTGATTTATTAGTAAAAGTAGCCGAATCAATTGTTGAGGTTAGTCAATTAAAAGAAATGGACCCTAAGATGGGCGGAGAAGATTTCGCATACTACTTACAAAAATTACCAGGTACATTCTTCTTCACTGGAGCTAAACCTCCTCACGTCACAGAAGCATACCCTCATCACCATCCAAAATTTGATTTTGACGAAAATGCAATGCTAATTGCAGCAAAAACTCTAGGGTCTGTGACATTAACTTCATTGAAACAATCACAAAAATTAGTTGAGCAAAAATAAAAAAAAGGAGAACTTTTAGTTCTCCTTTTAGTATGTAACTCTTTAAATCAGATCGTCCTTCTTCTTCATATACCTTAATCGATAAGCATTTTTAGCCGTTTCACCTAATTGTTCAAGAAGTTGATAATTTACATATGCTCCAACAGGTGCTCCAATAATAGGGACTAATTGCAGAAGTTTTGCTAAATCGATATGATCTCGATATTCTAGTTGTAATTGCTCCCAATTGACTTGAGGATTTTCATCTACTTTATCTTCCCACTTTTCAATAACTTGAAATACTTTTTTGCGATGGCTGTCACTTGAAAAAGCAAGTTGAAAAATATACAACATGAATTGTCTTTCAAGCTCATCTTTAGGCGAGTAACCATATATTTTTGCTGCCTCAACTAAAAACCTTATTTTTATTCCTAGTAATAACGGAAAATCAGCAAGACCGAGTAATATTCCCCCCGCTCCTGTACCCGCACCTTCTACAGCTGAAATCTTTTTGTACTCGTTTAACTTTTTATCTAAGATTAAATCTCTTTCTCTAAGTGTTAATGCTTCATATTCTTCACCACTACCATTAAAAACAGTAGACCCTCCCATAAATAAAACCGTCATATTTTTAACTGTTTTTGTGAGCAAGTCTTGGATTTGTTCTGGTAATAATGATTGAAGCTTTAACTGAACTTTTTTTGCAGAAGTTTGAAAAATATTTGAATCGGACATTACTTTTTGTTTCCATCTAGATAGTTCGTACTGAATACGAAGTTCATAAGAATCCATTCTGTCCACCCTTTACAATTTTTGTGGCTGACTTAACCTTTTATGCACATAAAATTTAATTAACCACATTGAAAATAAAGTATACACAACGATTGCAATAATAAAGTTTAAAATTGACAAGCCCTTTATTAAACCAATTATACTAAAAACTAGACTACATATTATCAGTAGTATATACAAAAGTGTTGAAATAGATTTTTTATTTTCTTCATTTGTATAAGGATAAATTTTCCACAACAAATGATAGTTGTACTGTTTTAAAATTGACATATTCTGTAGGGAAATTACGTAAAGAAATAAAATGCCAATCAATATTTTTCCAATCATAGTTGGCACCAAGTAAACTACAAACCCACCTACTAAAAGTTGTCTTAAAAACATACTTAAATAGTTACCATTTCGGATAAATGTACGAACTAGTAAATAATTCGCAGCATTTCTCATTTTAATTTTATTAATGATTGGATCGGCCCATTTTCTTCGCTTAACTTGTTGTTGAATAGACGGTACATCAGTAAACATATTCGCAAATCGATAAAAAGTCGCTAATCTTGAAGTATCAAGTTTAACATTTCTTTCCCATTGTACTCTTCTATTTTTACTACCTATTTGAATAGATAATGCATAAATAGCTAAAATTACGATCATTATTACAAGGAAAAAACTGCTCCATTTACTTAATAAGCCATAAATAAATAAGAAAGTACCTAGCAACCTTAAACAATAATCAAAAGCTCGGTTTAAAACACCGCTATTTGTAAGGTGCATGTATGAAACAAAGAGATTGTATCCTTTTAATAAGAAAATTATTACCATAAAGACGATAAAACTTGTTGTTTGTCCTAGTGAAAATTTCTTATATATTGGATATATCACACCTAGCATCATTAACATTAAATAAACTTGAACGATGTATGTAATTAAAAAGGAGCGGATAAAGTAACTTTTCATCTTTTTTTCTAAAGGTAGTAAATAATGTAAATCAGGTCCTTTAAAAAAAGTAGTAACTTGACCTGTTACAACAAGAAAACTAAAAAGAATAGAGATTAGTAAAATAGCCGGGAAGTCTGGAGAAATTGTTTTTAGCATTTGTTGATAATAATATGCTCCTCCTCCAAATCCAAAAACAATTACAAATTTTATATGATCATTAAAAATATAACGACCATATTTACTCATTTCTTTTAAAAAGCTCCTATACCGTGCTAACCATAATTCTTTGATCGTACTCATATTTCTTTTTCCTTCGTTGCAAAAATATAAATTTCATCTAATGAAGCATTTGGCATATTATATTGAGTTTGTAATTCGTTTAATGTACCTTTTGCAATAACGACTCCTTCATGCAAAATAATAAATGAATCACAATAAATTTGAGCAGTCGATAAAATATGAGTAGACATTAAAATGCCTGCTCCTTTTTCTTTTTCATTGTTCAAAATCTCAAGTAAATCATTTATCGCGATTGGATCAAGTCCTAAAAATGGTTCATCTATTATGTATAACTGTGGTTGGACAATAAGGGCACAAATGATCATTACTTTTTGTTTCATCCCTTTAGAGAATGTCGAAGGAAAATATTTTCTTTTATCATTTAATCTAAATGTTTTTAATAACTCTTCACTACGTTTTTTAAAATCCTTTTCAGGAATATTATACGCCAGGGCTGTAATTTCAAGATGTTCCTGTAAAGTTAATTCATCATAAATCATCGGAGTTTCAGGAACATATGATATGCTAGCACGATATGCAGTTGGATCTTTATCAAAAGATTCACCATTAATTAATATGTCACCTTTAGATGGTTTCAAAAGTCCTAATATATGTTTTATTGTCGTACTCTTACCGGCACCATTTAACCCGATTAAACCAACAAGCTCATTCCTATTAATCGTAAATGAGACATCTTTAATGACAGGCTGTCTAGTGTATCCACCTGTGACATCTTTTACATGCAATAAAGTCATTCTTTACAAATCCTTTCAAATGTACTTTTCCTATAAATTTTATTGTATCAAATAATAATCTTAACTTCCTTAATATCATATTTATGGAATAATAAAAAAAAATCCTTCTTTTTTTGAATACTATTTTAGGTTAAGGGTATTATAATTCATGAAGGGAAAGCAACACACTTTCCAGTTCAAAATTTGAAATGAGGTGTGTGTTAAAGGAAATTTAATTTGCGTTCAAACCTAAGTCAGATAATTGTTTAAGTGAAATGAGGTATCTCCAAAGATTAACATCGTTGTCATTTACAGCAATGCATATATCTAAGGAGATGGTGCGCTTGAACATGTTCTATAAAAACAAAGGTCATTAGTATACCAATTTGTAAATGAGGTGTCTCGAGCAGAACATATAATTTATTTATAGGTGTACCAATTTATTGAACATTAAAGCAAATGAGGTGTCTGTTAAAGACAATTTAACTTATTAACCTAAATTCATTTTCTAAATCTTTCCCCTTCATCAAGGAGCAACTACTGGTTGCTCCTTGTTTTATTTTGTTGAAAAACAATCTTGTCAATTAATTACGAGATTCTTTCGCCTCCTCGGCAAGCCTGTGGGGTCTTTAGCCTTCCCGCTTATCCCATAGGAGTCGAGCATCCCTCCATTCCAAACAACTTATTCCTGATAAAAATGTATTCGCAAAAACCTAATGTAAATTAGAGTTGCATAATATCTTGTTACTCAGTTTGTAGGTCAATTAAGACCGAATATCACCGTTTAATAATAATCATTTGACTTTGTTTTTCTATAAATTAGATCAAAATTTTTACTTCTGAAAAAAACATTACTAGTGTTATTTGTGTCATAAATCGCTAAACTTATTAACAGTAATACCATTAATAGATCATACGAAAAATGTGAAAAGAAACAATCTTATCAATTAATTACCTTATTTTCGTAATAGTAGAAGGTTGATTTCCAATACAGGATGCTCGCTTTCTCTGACTTCTTGAATTTCCCATGGATTGGAGTATTCTTTCGTTCAAATCACCTTATCATATAAAGATGTTTACATTAAAGCTACTTCCTTCTATTATCTATACTCTTATTTATCTAATTAACCAATAATTAACTACTCCCTCTCCGTTTTCTAGCCTTTCCTCTCACCCTTCGATGCCTTTTAAATCTTTTTTTCTCCTTTTAAGAATACTTTCTTTACCGCAGGGCATCATAATTCTTGAAGGGAAAGCAACACACTTTCTAATTCAATAATTTGAAATGAGGTGTGTGTTAAAGGTAATTTAATTTGCGTTCAAACCTATGCAAGGTAACTGTTAAAGTGTCTCCCAAGATAAAGCATCGTTGTATAAAACAGCAGTGAAAATATCAAAGGAGATGGTTAGCTTGAACATTATCACTTAAAATCAAAGGTTTTTGTATACCAATTTGTAAATGAGGTGTCTCGAGCAGAGCATATAAATTTATTTTAAGGTGTACCAATTTATTGAACATTAAAGCAAATGAGGTGTCTGTTAAAGACAATTTATAATTACTCCAATATTCTTTCCTCTTCATCAAGAAGCAACATAGGTTGCTTCTTGTTTTATGTTGTTGAAAAGAAATTATGTCATGTTGATTTCCACTCCTAGATGCTCCACCTTGGTTTGTTCCTCGAGGGCACGTCCCCGTTCCCCTGTACATACTATTAATGATCCAAATAATTAATTTAGTCTTAAACTGCTTTTAAGGGTTTTTATTGTTTTTGCATACTTTCTTTCATATAGGGCATCATAATTCTTGAAGGGAAAGCAACACACTTTCCAGTTCAAAATTTGAAATGAGGTGTGTGTTAAAGGTAATTTAATTTGCGTTCAAACCTATGCAAGGGTAGTTGTTGAAGTGAAATTTCTCCATAGATAAAACATCGTTGTATAAACAGCAGTGAAAACATCAAAGGAGATGGTTAGCTTGAACATTATCACTTATAAACAAAGGTTTTAGTATACCAATTTGAAAATGAGGTGTCTCGACCAGAGCATATAAATTTCTAATAAGGTGTGCCAATTTATTGAACATTTAAAGCAAATGAGGTGTCTGTTAAAGACAATTTATAATTACTCCAATAAAATCTTTCCCCTTCATCAAGAAGCAACATAGGTTGCTTCTTGTTTTTTCCTGCCCCTATTTCCCCTTTAACCTACCCCTATGTTAAAATAAGGAAAAAAGTGAAAGGAAGTATAAAAAAATGGCACATGACACTAATTGTATTTTCTGTAAAATTGTTGAAGGTAGCATTCCAGCTTCAAAAGTTTACGAGGATGATGATATTTTAGCTTTTTTAGATCTAAGTCAAGTTACAAAAGGACACACATTAGTCATTCCAAAGAATCATGTTGAAAACATATTTGAAATGAGTGAAGAGACAGCTAGTGCATACTTCCGAAAAGTACCTCACATTGCTAATGCAATGAAAGATACTTTTAATGTCCAAGGTGTAAATATATTAAATAATAGTGGTGAAGTTTCAGGTCAAACTGTATTTCATTATCATATGCATATTTTACCACGATACGGAAATAATGATGGCTTTGATGTAAAATGGCTTTCAAACCAAAATCAATACACAAATGAAACGCTACAAGAGATTGCAAAATCTATCGAAAATAACATTATTAAAAAATAATAAAATCATCTCTTTTAAAAACAAAAACAAGCGAGTGAATATCTCCTGTTTTTGTTTTTTTTATTTAAATTCCATCTGAATTCTTCAATTTATACTATATTTTTATAGATTTATATTATATATTTACTATATTACCAATAATATTTTATCGACAATCACTCTATAGTTTCGTTAAAATTATTATATAAACATAATTCTTTTGACCCACAACACTTAATTATAATATAAAAATGTAGAATTTTATCAACTACTTTGTGAAAATTTTTAAAAATTCTAACTAAAAGTTCTTTATTTCTTCACATATTATTGGCATAATAATAAATAGATAGTTAAATAGAAAAGAAGGTGAATTGATGAAAACTGAACAAAAATTATACACAATGAAAGAAGCTTTGATTTTTAGTCAAAGAATTGCCCAAATTTCTAAAGCATTATGGAAGTCAGTTGAAAAAGACTGGCAACAATGGATTAAGCCCTATGATTTAAATATCAATGAACATCATATTTTAATGATCGCCTTCCACTTAAAGGGTGCGTCTATTTCTGAAATTGCTAAATTTGGTGTAATGCACGTATCGACTGCTTTTAACTTCTCTAAAAAGCTAGAAGAACGTGGTTTATTAGTGTTTTCTAAAAAAGTAGAAGATAAACGTAATACGTATATTGAATTAACAGAAAAAGGTAAAGATATTCTATTAGAGATCCTAGGTGAATTTGATCCAGAGACAAATTCAGTTTTTCAAGGTACTTTACCATTAAAAGAATTTTATGGTAAATTTCCAGAAAATATGGAAATTATGGCTATTTTACGTAATATTTATGGAAAAGATTTTATGGATATATTTGAAACAACTTTAGGTAACATAGATAAAGAATTCATTGAAGAAGATAATCGTTTAATTAAGAAACCTTAATATCTTCTTTAAAGTTACAATTTCAGTTTATATGCCGTGAAATTGTACACATAAATAGAAGCGGGGCAAGATTAATTAAATCCTTCCGCTTTTTATTTCGGTCACTTTTGTTCAAAATTTCACATAAATACCTCTTTAAAATCCTCAGGCTTATTTCCTTTTCATTTATATTTATTTCTAAATTTCATTTAACTAGCATCTGTACTAACTATTTCATCTGGAATAAAAACTCAACCGGAGGTACAATACCTCCGGTCGAATATTTGTCTTATTTACAAATTAGATGCAAGCTGCTCCTACGATAATTAATAAGATGAACAATACAACGATTAACGCAAATCCTCCACCATGGAATCCTACGCCCATCATTCACACCTCCTTTTGCTACATATCTTATCTTATGCGTGTAGTAAAAAATGGTCTGGGCAAATGTATAAATAACCTTCATTTTTGAAGATTCATACTACTTATAAAAATGAACACCCAATAATGATTAACAAAATAAACAGGATCACGATTAATACAAATTCATTCGATGCTTTCCCCTCCATTTTTCCACCCTCCTAACAGTAATCCATAATAATATATAGACGAATGCCTTAAATGATTGGGCTAATGTCACGATTGACAAGTTTTTAATTTGCAGGATAAGCAGGATTTTTAGGTAAAGTCCGGAGTTAAAATATAAAAAATAGAAATCTGCATTCATATAATCCCCTACTCTCATAGTGCCTACATTTCATTTAAAACTAGTTCAAGTTTCCTTAAAATTAATTTATTTTTAGTTAAAAAGCATACCAAATTATTCTTTTTTTGGATAAACTTTGTCATATTGAAGAAAAATATGTTATATTAAGTGAAGTAATTTCCAGTAAAAGGTACGTCTAAATACAGGAAAAATTAAGATTTAAGCTCCATACTTTAATAAGTAAAATTTTTCTTTATAAGAAATCATTTTAAATTTTTATTAGGAGATGTTTAAATGAAAAAGTTAATCGTATCTGCAGTTTTAGCTACCTCAGTATTCGGACTAGCAGCATGTGGATCTGCTGGTATTAGTAACGATGTTGTTGCTACATCTAATGCGGGAGATATCACATCTAAAGATTTATATAACAAGATGAAGGATACAGCAGGATTAGCAATGCTTAAGCAAATGGCTATTGAAGATTATTTAAAGAAAAACTACAAAGTTAGTGATAAAGATGTTGATGCTAAATTCAATGAGTACAAAACACAAAATGGTGACCAATTTAAAGCTTTCTTAGCACAGTACGGATTTAAAGATGAAGCAGCATTTAAAGATCGTGTTAAAATCGATTTATTAACTGAAAAAGCTGCAGAAGCTTCAGTTACAAATGCTGATTTAGCAAAATATAAACCAGAAATTAGAGCTAGTCATATCTTAGTAAAAGATGAAGCTACAGCTAAAAAAGTTGAAGAAGAATTAGCTAAAGGTGCAGATTTTGCAGCAGAAGCAAAAAAATATTCTACTGACACTGGTTCAAAAGACAAAGGTGGAGATTTAGGTTATTTTGGTGAAGGTGCTATGGTACCTGAATTCGAAGCAGCTGCTTACAAATTAAAAGTTGGAGAAATCAGCCAACCAGTTAAATCACAATTTGGATACCATGTTATTAAACTAACTGGTAAAAAGACTGCTAACGAAAAAGATGCTCGCAAAAAACTTGCAGAGTCTAAGCTAAGCCAAGAAAACTTCCAAGCATTCTCTGATGAACTTCTTAAAAAAGCTAAATTTAAAGTAAAAGATAAAGACTTAGAAAGCCAAGTGAAAAAATCATAACAAAAAACCTGCCTAATTGGCAGGTTTTTTTTAATTGGATGAAATCTCAGAGTTAATAAGTAATTGCTCTCTTCGTTCTCTTTCTTCTTTAATTCTTTGCAAGTAAATTTCTCCCTCTTTTTCAATGAAAGCTTCATCTGCATCCCTTTCTTGTTTCGAGGTGTATAGCACCATAAATCCACTTACAAAAATTCCTAAAATCACGATATACATCCAAAATGGTAATATTGGCATTGATTTTCCTCCTTAGTAGACAAGCATTTGCTTCATTATATGGCTAATAAGGAGGAAGTATGATTAATTTAAAATTTTGGTTTATAAAAACTACGATTTTATTTTTCATATCGTTTAAAACTGTTTGAGTTTCAACATTTACTGTTAAATAAGGGTTTTATTGTTATTTTCAAATATATAAAGTTGTTTAAAACCGATTTATAAAGATAAATTTGTGGGCAAATTGTGGTCATTTCAGACAAATACAAACTTAAATTACAGTATTAACTTAGAATAGCATTCTGTAATAGGAACTACTGGCTATAAAATATGGTAAAGAATTATCTTCACGATGATATCCTTTTATAAAACTCCTGACTGACATTTTAGGTGGTCAGGAGTTTTTTATTAATTACTTATATTTATTTCAAATTATCAACCAATTACAATTTAATTTTTTTAAAATATTGTATCAAAATTAAAATACTTCTGTTCATTTAAGAAAAATTTTCATTTATTACATAAGTTAGAATTATTTTGTAACTTATATAATATTTAGAAAGGAGTTCTTATTTATGAAAAGACTAAAAAGATTTTCAAAATCAATTACCGCAATAACCGCTGCAGCATTATTTGTTACCATATTACCTTTACAACAAATAAAAGCAGAAGTTCAAAATTCGTTAAAAGATGAGGAATTAATTACTAATTCTAATTCATCAAAAAATTTACCTGCTCCTCAAGGTAGAGCAGTAAATACAAATTATCCTCAAATGGAAAAACCTACAGTTGAAGCAATTAAAAATAATGATGACACTGGATACATAAATGTATCATGGAAACCTGTAGAAAATGTTACTAAGTATCAAATTATCTTGTTTAATGGATCAATGCATAGTTATTGGGATGTACCAGCTGATCAAACTAGTTGGACGACTAAAGGTAAAGGTATGTTTCCTACAAAAGAACAACTAGAAGCTGGACAAGTAAATTTTCATAGAAACGGTACTGGCACTGAATTTTCTACGGACCCTTGCGATATATATCAAAGAGCAACCGAGGTAGATAATGGCCTTAACTATACAGATAGCACTGTATATTATGTACGAGTTACCGCTGTTCATGAAGATGGAGCTAGGCCAATTTCTTATGCCGAAACAGCAAGTTTTCTAGAAGTAGTAACACCTGAAGAAGAAGCGTTATTTGATACTTTCCCAACTCTTGATGAAATGTCTGAAGAACAAAAAGAATTATTTTACAACCTATTAGATGAAGAAATAGAAAACAGCGACTCAGAAGACCCTGAATTATTAAGAGGCGAAATTATAGATGCCTTTGAAAGTGAAACAGGTATAGTCGGATATTTGTGGGGATTTGAAAAAAATAGAGTTAAAGTAAGTACAGCTGGACATGTCTTTAATATAGCAATCTCAGTAATTACAGGAAATGTTACTACATCTGTTACTTCATTTATAAAGAAAAAAGGTAAAAAGGAAGCTGATAGGTTATTTTCCAAAACAATAAAAAGTAAATTAACAGCTTGGGGAGCACCAAAACTAGCAAATTCTATTACAGCTATAGTTGCAGTAGCAACAGAGGTCTTCGATGTAGGCTTGGCTATTGCAAAAGGTATTGATCGTATTGATTCTAAACCAAACAACGGTTGGATTGATTATAGATGAAGTTTATTAAATTAAGTATTTATTATTTGGTTTATGGATTTGGACTTTTTCTTTTGTTTCAAGTTGTAAATCCATTTTTAATGGATAGCTTTGATCTCACAAAATATAAAAGCTTAATACTTTTTTGTTTACCAATTGCTATCCTATTTACCTTTTTATTAAATATTATTTTTAGTAAATTTAATAAACTGAGGAAAACATCTTAGTGAATAATTTTAAAAAAGCAAACAAAATGCTACTTATCGTTGGTTTTTAGGGATTTCACCTGATCGAAAAATACCTTGTCATTCGACTATTTCAAAGTTTCTTAATCATCGTTTAAAAGATAACGAGGTTTGGGAAGCTTTCTTTCACTATGTAGTAAATTTAATTAATATAGATGGATTTATTGCGAATGAAACTTGGGTGGCAGATGAAACAGAATTAAAAGCGAATGCGAATAAAAGAAAACGTGATGAATGGATTAAAGAAGTCGTAATTGAGGAAGATCTAGAGACTTTTAAAAAAGTAAATGAGCGTAGACAAAAACACGGATTAAAATTACTTAAAACTAAAGGAAATAAAACTGAACTTAAACGCGTTTTACTTAGTCCTGTTGACGCTGATGCAAGGTTATCAGTTAAACATGATGAACGAGGTCGCTTCGCATATTTTGAGCATCGAGTAGTTGATTCCCTACATAATTTTATAATCGATACTCATGTGACAAGTGCAAATGTTCCTGGTCATAGAGTTTTATTAGATCAATTAGATTCATTAAAAGAGAGGTTCGGATACTATGCGAATGAAATAGCTGTTGATGCGGGGTACTATAATTCAAGATTTGCCGAAGGTTTATTTAAACGTGGGATATTTGCTTATATCTCACATCGTAGATTTCCAAGTAATGAACATAAAGATTGTAGAAAAACTCATTTTCAAAAAGTAAATGAAGACCTGTATGCCTGTCCTTGTGGTGTACCTTTTCGATATAAAACTACTACTAGACATGGCTATCATGAATTTAAGCCTGATAAAGGTAGCTGTCTTAATTGTCCATTCGCGAAAAAAGATGATCGGGTTTTAAGAATATCAGTTAATCAGCCAATTTACGATAAATTAAGGGAACAAAGACTTTCAACTCGAGGAAAAATATTAAAATCAGTAAGACCTTCAACTGTTGAATTAAGTTTTGCCCAAAGTAAAGAACTCCACGGCTTACGCTACGCACGATACCGAGGAGTTCAAAAAGTAAAAAGACAAGTTTTGATGACTGCAATCATACAAAACTTGATTAAATGGACCAAACTTCTCTCACTAAAGGAAATAGGTCTTCATTTAATTTACCAAAAAACAGACTAAATGGACAACTAAAACAAAAAATGCCACGAAAAATTCGTGGCATTTACTTGACGAAGTCTTTTTTCAACAGCGTGAAAGAAACGTTCATTTAATATGAACGTTTCTTTTTCTTCTAGATAATAGGTAACCCTAAACTCGCTCTATTTTCATTAATACGTTGTATTCCTAATTTACAAAATTCTACTTCTTTTTCGATACATTTCCATTTTCTTTTTGTATTATCACAAGCAACCGCTGTTGTGAATATACCTGCACAATTATCAAGTACCATGGTTTTAGACATACACACGCAGTACATTTGTTACAAAGTGGTGCTAATTTAAAATACGTTTCTGAACGTCTTGGCCACTCAACGATAGATATGACAGCAAATATATCTTCATGTAACAAAATCCTTGGAAGAAAATGCAGTTAATAACTAAGAAGCTTTTTTAAAAAATTGTGGGCATATTGTGGGCGAGTGATTATAAACATCAGTTTTAAACCACTCGCGCCAATAAATTAAAATTTTGGTTTGTAAAAACTACGATTTTCTAATGGGAAAATACGCTCTGTATATTCTCCTGGTTCAACTCTTTCAAGTGCGCGGTCTAACATATTCATTTTTGCATCAATATTATCAATATAATGTAAAATTTCCGCTTCTTTAATTAAAGGTAGTTTCGGACTACCGTACTCATACTTACCATGATGACTTAAAATAAGATGCTGTAGAACAGTAACCTCTTCTCCCTCAATACCTAGTTCGATTGAGGCATTTCCAATTTCAATTGCCATCAGCGAGATATGACCTAATAAATTACCTTCGACAGTATACTTTGTTGAAACTGGACCAGATAATTCTCTTACTTTACCTAAATCATGTAGTATGATTCCAGCATATAGTAAATCTTTATTGATTGAAGGATATAAATCCGCAATTGACTCACCTAATTTCAACATACAAAAAACATGGTATGCTAAACCAGAAACAAATTCATGGTGATTCTTAGTTGCCGCTGGAAAATCAAGAAAATCCTCTTGATTTTTTAATACTAGATATTCAGTAAGCTTTTTAAGTTTTTCATTGGCCATATTATTAATATATGAAGTAATTTTCTCATATAATTCTTCTTTAGAAACTGGTGCTCTTGCGAAAAAATCTTCCGGATTAACTTCGTCTGTATCTTTAGTTGGACGAATTTGGCGTAATTTAAGTTGAAGTTTTCCTCTATAATCGTGTAGCTCTCCTTCAACTTTTACAACAGTTCCTTCTACATACGCTTCTACTTGCTCTGAAGAAATATCCCAAAGCTTCGCCTCAATATCTCCACTTTGATCTTGTAAAGTTAAAGATAAGAATGTTTTTTGATTACTTGCTACACCTTTTGTAACAGCTTTGACAAATAAAAATGTTACAAAACGTTCGCCAACTTCATGATCATATACTTTTTTATCCATAAGTACCTCCATTTTGTATATGCTTCCTTAAGCTCTACTTAAGTAAATAGCTTACAATATTTTGGAAAATTAATTTCACAAAATAAAAAAAGGAAAATCAAATTATGTATTAGTCGTTTTACTTATCTATTATACGTTAAAATAGATACTTAGCCCAACAATGTTCATACAAAAAATTAAGACATAATCTAACAATTCTTAAAATCTGTTGTAACCTCCAAATGTCAAAATTTTAAATCTGAACGGAATTTTTTTATAATTCAAATTATTGCTTTACACAGCTTTTCAATCTATGCCAAAATAGTAATATCGCAACTACTTTAGGGAGGTCTAGGACATGGCAACATATCGAATTACTGCTTTTGAAAAAAGTGGCGAATCAATTGTCGATGAACAATTTGAAGCTAATTCTGACTTAGAAGCAAAAAAAATTGGTACAGAAAAACTTAATACACTCGGTGCACTTGATAAAACACACCGTTGCATTAGTCAAACTGGTAAACTACTTTTATTTCATCCATAATAAAAAAAGCTGCGACAATTTATCGCAGCTTTTTTGTTTTGATCTAAATTAAGTACCAATCAAAGTTTCAACACTTTTCAACTTCTGCTTGGCGTGGACTACCTTTTAATGAAAAAGCCGTCATGAATTTCTTAACAGCCATAGGATTACCTTTAAGTACATCCTATTTACATATTACGAAGCAGGTTCAACTTTTGTAGCTTTATAGCCAGAGCCATCCCATACGAGATATACTCGATATTTTTGCGAGCCTTTTGTCTTTGCTGATACAGTCCCGACTGAGCCACCTGGGTTGCTTTTGTCACTACCTAAAAACCATACAGTCATATTGCTTGGCTCTGTTCCAACAGCAGAAGAGATTGTCTGTAGCATTGCCTGCCAGTCTTGAGAATTTCGATCATAGCTTGTCACATGTTTCGCACCAGTTTGTGCACCCGTTTGTTCTGGTGTTTCCGGTGCCGTGCCCTCTGAATCATCATCAATTGTTTGAACCGTTGTTGATGTCTCTTTTACACCATTTTCATCATTCTTTTTGCTGTCTTTGGCTGAGGCATAGGCACTTTTATTAGATCCTGCCTTATTATCATTCTGCGAAAAAATGGAATACGAAACAAATGCTATTAGTATTAGTACGATTCCAATTGATCCAAATAAAATGAGTTTTGTTTTTTTTCTTTTCGCTCTTGACGTTGTACGTGAATTGCTTTGAATCTTTTTCAATCTAACCACTCTCCCAAAACTGAGAATGTCAACATTCTACCATGAGTGGAGAAAAACTTATAGTCTTGTATTTTAAAATTAACCATTTCGTAAAACAACTGTTAAGTTTTTTTCAATGTCAGACACAATTTAACTAACAAAGACTAGTGCATAATAGAATATAGACAATCTAATTTTTAATGATTTATACTTTTTTATATTAAATACATAAGATTACAGAAAGAAAATAGTAGTGTGATCGTAAATAGTCAATAAAATATTCTATCTACTATTTCAGGTTATTTAATTGTACTTTTGTTAATTTTATTTGTACATCTTTTCTTTTCTTCTAATCAAAAAAATCGACCGAATCCAGTCGATTTCACGATCCTTATTTACCAGTAAAAACCGGCAGTCTCTTTTGTAAAAAGGCCTGTACACCTTCTTGATGATCTGCTGTTCTTCTCATTGCACTTTGTCCTTCTTTTTCATATAAAAGTACATTTTTTAAGGACTCTACGTTACTGTTACTGTAGATTTGTTTCGTTTGGATCATCGCACTTACAGGTTTTTGAAGAATAGACTTCACGCGTTCATTAATTTTTTGTTCAAAGTCCCCACTGATGACTTCATCAATTAAACCGATTTCTAGCGCTTGCGTTGCATTTAGTTTTTTACCTTCCCAGATTAGTTGTTTAGCTTTTGTTTCCCCTAGCCTTTTTTCTAAGAAGTAATGTGCACCACCATCAGGAATTAAGCCAATTCCGATAAAGTTCATTGCTAATACACCTGATTCATGAGCAAGAACGAAATCACTAGCAAGAGCAAAACTTAGTCCAATTCCAGCAGCTGGCCCATGAATCGCACTAATAACGATTTTAGGTAAAGTATATAATTTAACTGCTACATCTGTAATTAAATCCATTACTGGACCAAAAGCAGACTCATCTGTGTTACTTAGCATTGATTTTAAATCTCCACCTGAAGAGAAACCTTTGCCATTTCCACATAGAACGACTACATCAACGTCTGAGCTAGTAATTTCATCCAGTACATCTCGAAATTGTCTGAATGTATCTTCATTCATTGCATTCAATACTTCAGGTCGATTAAATACAACAGTGGCAACTCGTCCCTCTTTTTTTAATAAAACATGTTCTGCCGTGTTTGAAATAGACATAAAAAAATCCCCCTTGTTTTAATGGTTAATTTATACATTAAACATCGCAAGGGGAATTTCCTTTATTTTTCATTAATTTGATTGATTACTTTTCGAAAATAACTCATCTAAAATCTTAATTTTTGCATTTGTATAATGCTCATAACCTTCATTATATGATTTAGGATCTTTTGCATTAGCAAAACGAGTTATTTGACGAGTTTCTGGATTTACGAACTTACTAGATGCACCACAACCTAAACCAATAATTGTTTGTTCTTCTTCCATAATTAATATATTATACAAACTTTCTTGACCATCAACAGAGTAACCAATGTTCTCAAGATTACCTAATATATTTTTTTGACGATATAAATAGTATGGATGATAGTTATGATTTTTTGTCCATACGGTTGCTTCATTCATCATTTGCTGCACTTCATCTCGATCTGCAACTTTATATTTTTGTTTGTTTTGCGTCATTTCTGAGGCTCTTTTAAATGAAAGTGTATGAACAGTCAATGATTCAGGCATTAACTTTTCAGTTTCATCTAATGTATATTGAAATTCTTTTAAACCTTCTCCAGGTAAACCAATAATCAAATCCATATTTATATTGTTCATACCCATTTCACGGGCTAGATGGTACTTTGTTATTGTTTCATCCACAGTGTGATGTCTACCAATCGCTTTTAACGTTTCTTGAATATAGGATTGTGGATTAATACTAATTCGATCAATATTCCATTTATTTAAAACATCTAATTTTTCGGGTGTAATTGTATCAGGTCTACCAGCCTCTACCGTAATTTCACGAACCTGCTTCATATTTGGAAATGATTCGTGCATCTTAGCATATAGTAAGTCCATTTCTTCTGCTGTAATACTAGTAGGTGTCCCTCCACCATAATAAATCGTCGTAATGTTAATGCCACGTTGCTTTAGAAATTCGCCGATTTTTTCCATTTCGAAATGTAATCCATATAAGAATGAATCAACTGCACCTTGTTTCCCTTGAATAGCATAAGCTGGGAATGTACAATAAGCACACTTAGTAGGGCAATATGGGATACCAATATAAAGACTAACTTCATTTTGCAAGTTATATAAATCTGGTATTACTTTTAACTGACGATCGACGATTGATTGCATTAATTCAATTTTTTCGTCATGGATTAAATAGTCATTTCGTAGCTCTTCATGCGCCATATCCTTTGACATACCAGATTTAAGTTTTGAATGAAGGAGCTTAGTTGGTCGTATTCCAGTTAAGATTCCCCACTTTTGCTGAATTCCGGTATGCTCTTGTAGTAATGATAAAAAGACAAAATTAACTGCTTTCTTTTTAAATTTAAATGATTCTCGATCATCTTTACCATCTACATAGCTTGTAGTTGCTTCGAAATTCGTACCTAGCTTACCGGTTACTTGTTTATTAACTTCATCTAGAACAAGACTTACTTGAATATCTGCATCTATTTTTTCTAACGATACATCACAGTCTTCAAAAAATAGTTGAGCTAATAGCTCTAACGGTCTTTGAAAACGAATATCCTCTAAACCTTTAATATATATTTTCATTTTATTATCACCTTTTTAAGTTATCACTTAAGTATAAAATTAAAGAGTAACGAGGTCAATTATTTAAAATTCACTGAAAAAGCCTGGTTTTCGAAGAGGATTCTCTTGAAAACCAGACTTTTATTTATTTTTCGATTTTTAAATGTGTTTTTAAGAATGGCAGTGGGAATTGTTTCCTGAAATGCTCCTTGATCATATAAGGAACACCATTTTGATCATTTGATCTTGTAATCCAGTCAGCAACTTTTTTAATCTCTACAGGAGCATTTGACATAGCAACTCCTAAACCTGCATGCTCGATTAATGGTAAATCACTATAATTATCTCCGATTACAACCATTTCGTGATAAGAAATTCCTAAATGTTCACCTAATCGTTTTAATCCTGAATATTTTGAAATTCCTTTTCGGACGATTTCAATTTTACGATCTTCATCACATAAGCAATCAAGATGTGGATACTTTGCATTCAATTCTTTTTTCACGTTATTTTTCTCTACTTCATCAGAGAAATAACATTCGATTTTTAACGGTGATATTGAATTTTCCAGAATGCTATCTGAAAGTGATTCAACAAATTGGATTGGATAAAAGACAGGATCAGCATTTGATAAAACTGCTTTTGCCACTAAATTAGATTGTAATTTTTTTCGATTTCCAATTGAAAAATGTTCATGTGACAACCGAATATTACAATCATATTTTTCTAGTTTTTTAACGATGTCATAAGCTTCTTCCTCTTCAATTCTCTTTTCAAATAATGGTTCATCAAGCTTTGAAGAGATAAAGGCACCTGAGTGAGAGACCAAAAGGTTATTAACCTTAAGAGCTTTTGCGATTTTTTTTGTAGCTTGAAAATTTCTACTTGTATATAAGGTTACATAAATCCCTTTGTCTTGAACGTATTCAACAGCTTCTTTCGATTCTTTTGAGAGTTTTCCATTGGATTGCAATAAAGTACCATCTATATTAATTGCAAGTAACTTATAAATCACTTAATCTCCCCCATTTCGCGAAGAAATACCTTACTAGAATATATGACATGCTTCATTTAATTAGAACTTTATAGGCTGTTATTATATCCATTCTTATACTAAAAAAGACTCCATTTCAATGAAGTCTCTCTTATGTGCTAGGAAAAATTTAAAGAAAGGCAGGAAAAAGTAAAAGAATGAATAATCCTCTTCTTATCCTGCCTTTTAAATATTAAAGTTCAAGTAAAGCTTTATAAAATTCTTCTAATGGACTCATGACAATTTTATTTACATCTTGGATGACTATATTTAGTCTTTGTTCCACTTGCATTAAGTTTGCAATTAAAGGATTTTGAGACACTCTTGCAACAATTTCTTGTCCTTTTGCATTTTCTTCAGGTGTAACTGCTTCACCTTGATACATTTTTTGTTGCATCGCTTTTTGGAAGTTTTGAAATTCCATAAATAATGGTTTTGCATTTGGATCAGCTAATACTTGTGAGTAAAGTGATTGTAAGTTTTTAAATTCTGGTTGCTCCTTAAAAGCGTTTTGTAGTGAGTATGCAATATCATAAATATTTACAGCCATGTTACTACCTCCTATAAACTTTTGTATCTCCACTATAGCAAACATTCTATTATATGTCAGTCTTTCTAAAACAAATCAAACTTTCTTCCCTAAAAATTTCCTAAATACATTCACCAACTAGGCGAATATCACATAGTATACAACGACAATTATTTTGGAAAGGAGGAGAATCATTGCAATCTTTTCCTAAAAATCAAGAAACCCAATCTTTTGTTGTAGTAACTGATTCGATCAATGAGGAGTCATTAAATCCGCTCGGTTCAATAACAACACTTTGTGAGGAACTATCAGAGTTATGCGGAGACTCTGATATTGATTTCTATGTAACGACATTAAAAAAGCTACTAACGAATGAATTAACAGGATATAAGCGTTCAGAAAATGGCTGGACTTTAATGAATGTACCTGCCCCTTCCATCATTCATAATCGAATTCATTCGAGAAGACTAGAACGAACGAAAGAGTTTAAATTACTTAATTCTTTGCTAACAAGTCAACAAATACCTTTTTTTAATGCTCGCTTCTTAAATAAGCTTGAAGTTTTTAAAGCTCTGATTGATACAGCCTATATAAAGCCTTACGTTCCATACACTGAGGAATGCTGCTCAGTCGAACAATTAGAGAATTTTATTCAAAAATATGAAACGGTTTTTATTAAACCCATTCACGGTAGCCAAGGAAGAAACATTTTTAAGGTTACAAGAGATAAAGATTTGTATCGTTTAAAAAATAGCCAAAATTCCGAAGTAGAAGTTGAATATAAATCAATTTCTCAACTATTTAACCCAATTAAACAGCAATTAAGTAAGCGGACTTTTATCATCCAAGAAGGCTTACCTTTAATCAGTAAGGATGATCGACTTGTTGATTTTAGATTTTTATGTCATAAAAATAAATTTAATAAATGGGAAGTAACTTCAACTGTAGCAAGAATTGGTCACCCTACGCAGTTTGTAAGCAATTTGGCCCGCGGGGGAGACCTTCAAAAAATTGATGAATTTTTAAGTCAATATTTACCAAAGAAAGAGCGAATTCACTTTAAAAAGTTATTGGTTGAGTTAGCCATCGAATGCTGTATATGTATAGACTCCTCCTTTGATGGATTATTCGCAGAGTTTGGTGTGGATCTCGCTATAGACAATGAATTTAACCCTTGGGTTATCGAAATAAATTCAAAGCCTTCAAAGGATTTACATGTTTCAGACCCAATTCAAAAAATTAGACCTTCAACAAAAGCTATTTTTTCTCTTGTTCAATCATATTTATAAGTACAAGGAGTGAAAAGAATGAGAATAGGTTATTTATCTCTTAAAGAAAGACAAGAAGGTGAATACGTTCAGCATATGGCAAAAGAAGCAAGTAAACTTGGTTACGAATTCGTTCAATTTACCCCTTTTAATATTCAACCAGCTACTGAAGAAATTATGGGATGGAAGTATATAGCAGAAACAGAACAATGGGAGAAAACAACATTTGAAATACCGAATTATATTTATGATCGTTGCTTCTATTCCCCAAGCATTAAAAGTAAGCAAGCAAAGCCTATCGTTGACTGGCTAAAAAAACGTAAAGACATCACTTTTTTAGGATATGGACTGCCAGGAAAATGGGAAACTTATCAAGCTCTTGCAACTGATGAAAGTTTAAATCCATATATCCCTAAAACAAAGAAACTATTACACTTAGCTGTATTTTTTGAAGAACTTAGAAAAACGCGCAAGCTCGTCATTAAACCAATCCATGGTTCAAGAGGAATCAATATTTATTTTATTACGTTAAGTGCCTATTCAATTAGTGTTTCAACACAAAAACAAAAGGAAGTAATTGAGACTGTTTACGAAACGCGCGATGAATTTTTTGAGTGGCTACAACCGATTGTTGAATCAAAAGGATATGTTTATCAAAATTATCTAGACCTCCAAACAAAATCACGTGAAGCATTTGATTTAAGGATCCTTTTACAAAAAAATGAAAAAGGTGAATGGCAAGCAGTTGGAAAAGGTGTTCGCATCGGTCAGCCTAATTCAATTGTTGCAAATTTAAGTGCGGGAAGTAATGCAGTTCCATTTGAAGAATGGATTACTCAATTTAATCAAAGAACTGCTTTAATATTACAGCAAGATATTGAGACAATTTGCAAACAATTACCAGTCACTCTTGAAAAGAATTTTCTTCCTTTATTTGAAATTGGTTTAGATTTAGGCATCGATTCAAATCAAGCCATCTGGATTTTAGATGTTAATTCAAAGCCTGGAAGAAAAGTTCTACTGCAAACCGACCCTTCTATTCAACAAAAGCTTTACTCAGCACCAATTCAATATTGCTTACATTTACAATCGAAATCTAAAAGTGAAAGAAGTGAAATTAAATAATGAATGAAGTTTATAAAATCGTTACTCATCGACAGAGTAAGAATCTAGTATGTATACCTGAAGAGCTTACTACTTCTAGAAATATTGAATATATTGCTTTTGGTCAAAAAAAATACCCTTGTCAACTAGTTACGATGAATACACTTCACAATATTATTTCGATCTCAGAGCATTTAGTCGAAATGCTCTGTATACCTTTTGAAGGTTCTATTGAGCCAATTATTATCGGAAATACTTTACAGCTTGGGCCACTAGTCGGAATTTTCACCGCCGGCTTTACTGAGTCACTTCTTCGCCCTATCGGTGATCGTAGCTTTATGTTTGCAAACTTAATTGCAGAAAATAATCACAAAAATAGCTTCATATTTGTATTTGGTACTCATGGAATTGATTGGGAATCAGAAACCATTCAAGGTTATTTCTTTACGAATAAAAGATGGACCAAAGAAGTCGTTCCTTTTCCAACAGTTATATATAATAGGTTACCTAATCGAAAAGTTGAGGTTCATAAATCAATAAAACGCGTACGTCAAAAACTAGAAAAAGATTACAAAATCCCATGGTTTAATCCTGGATTCTTCAATAAATGGGACTTATATGTAAAATTGAAAAATGAAGAATCAGTTGCACATTATCTCCCGAAAACAGTAAAGTTCCATAATTTTGACACGATTGAAGAATTATTATCGCACTACCAATTTGTATATGTAAAACCCGAAAATGGTAGCCTCGGTTCAAAAGTTATTTTAATTCGATACCACCGAGAAGAAGGAATTTATTATTGTAGATATCGTGATTTTGAAACAAATAAACTTCAAAAATTCTCATCACTCCAATCTTTAATTAATCATGTATTTCGTAGCAACAAGTTACACGACTTCATTGTACAACAAGGTATTTCACTAGTTCGTTACGAGCATCAGCCTGTCGATTTCCGAGTTCATACAAACAAGGATGCTTTAGGAAAATGGCATGTAACGGTTATTGCCGCAAAAGTAGCTGGAAAAGGTAGCACAACTACCCACTTAAATAATGGTGGTCGAGTGAAAACTCTTGAAGAATTATTTGATCAGGAAAAAGCGAAAAGAATTCATGATAAGTTATCTACAGCAGCATTAAAAATTAGTGAATCTTTAGATCGTCAAGTAGATGGTCATATCGGAGAAATTGGATTTGATATAGGTGTTGATAAGGATGAAAAAATTTGGCTTTTCGAAGCGAATTCTAAACCTGGAAGATCAATCTTTTCAAATCCTAGTTTCCAAGAAAATGACAAACAGATTAAAAAACTATTTTTGGAATATGCTACTCACCTTTCCAAAAAAGGTAATGAACTCGAGGTTTCAATGAAATGATCTCAGTTTTTTATCATCTTGATAAAAATACTTGGTCGCATGACCATAGTGAATCAAGATATTCCATAGGCCATAATCGGCTTACTATATTACCATCCCACGACGATCGTTCAAATTCCATACAATTTCAGGTAAAAAAAACCGGAACACATTTAGGCCCTATTATCGGTATTTTAACAAACGAAGATCGGCTACCTTTTAGTGGAAATATTAAAACCTTTAAAAGAATTTGTAAGAAGGTATTAACTGAAGGCGGTATACCTATCATAATAACCCCTACCGCCCTCTCTGGTAATTCGGTTACATGTTATACGTTTTGTTTTAAAACAAAAAAATGGCTTAAACTATTTTCCCCTTTACCAGACGTAATATATAATCGCATCCCATCTGTACAGTACGAATCAAACGATGATTATAAAAATTTCCGAGAAAAAATCTCAGAACTAAACATTCCTTTTTTTAATGAATCATATCTCTCAAAAATACAAACGTCATCAATATTATCTTCAAACGACTTTTTAAAAAGTTATATACCAAAGACAATCAATTTAACTAGCGAAAAAGATTTATATTTCTATTTAAAAAAATGGAAATTTCTATATATAAAGAAACATAATTCTTCAAAGGGATTTGGCGTGTTTAAGCTCTCCTTAAAAAGTGACAAAGAAGTCATAATCCGTAATGCATTTCATGTAGAATTGGTGAAATCAATTAGTGATTGTTGGAAATTTCTAAGTTCATTAAGCGAGGACTTTATTTGTCAACAAGGGATCGTGAGCGAATTACCTGATGGAAGAAAGTTTGATCTACGAATTCTTGCACATAAAAATGAAAATAATTATATTCTTTCCGGTATCGGTGTAAGAGTAGGAACATTTAATGCTATTACAACTCATGTACCTAGAGGTGGTAGCATTATTACAATTGAAGAACTACCGATTGAATTAAATTTTTCATTATTAAAAGAAATAGTCAAACAAACAGGAATTGCATTAAATATGGAAGATGCACATTTTTATGAATTCTCAATGGATATCGGAATTCAAAACAATCATTACTATATTTTTGAAATTAACTCAAAACCAATGGTCTTTGACGAAATTGCAATCAAAGAACAAGGACTTGAAAACTTAATTCGACTATTTTATGAACTTTCGAATTTTAGACAGTAGTTACTCGGCTACTGTTCTTTTTTATTTTATATATCAATGATAAACTAATATGAAATAATGCGTCGGAAGGTAATGAATAATGAATATGATTGATAAAATTAAGACATTATTTGGGAGTGTGTCTGTTTCAGTCACGCCCGATGTGAGTACATATATGGATTATTCTTGGTTTTCTACTGAGAATCAAGAAATTTTCGGGATTAAAAAAAATTCAATATCAGAAGAACAAAATAACCTACTGGAATGTCTTTTTACAAAATTAGATTCAGATGAAATTTTGTTGCCATCTGCACAAAGCGAATGGTTTCAATATTTATTTTTAAGTAAAGGACATAATCCTTTCTCGTTCGAAACCGAGGTTTCTCTCCCTACTTCAATTCGTTTTATTCATTTTTATAGCAATCAGTTATTCTCTAATAAAAATGAGTTTGAAGAAGCAATCAATGCATTCTTTCATAAAGAAGTAATAGTGGTATGGAATTCTGCTAAGGAAGGCGTCATTATTGAAAAAATAATCGATCAGCCTTTTAACAAAGAATTTTTAGAGCATATGCAAGAAATCATTGCAGCTGACTTGTACCATGATGTTACTTTTTTTGTAGGAAAACGCTATTCACCATTAGCAAATCTTAGTCTTTATTTTGATATAGAACATCAATGTTTTAAAAAAGCATTATCCGTAAAAAAACAAAAAAGTATACTTTGGTTTTCAAAAGAAATGCTTTATTATATCCTTTCCTTTTTACCTGATGATTTACAAAAGGAATTACCTAATTTATTTTTGAATGATATGAAAATTGATGACCCTATTCTTTCAACGGTAAAAATCTTTCTTCAACAAAATTTAAATGTTACAGCTACCTCAAAAAAAGCTTTTCTACATCGAAATACTGTTCAATATCGTCTTGATAAGTTTTCGGAACAAACTGGTATAGATTTAAAGCATTTTGAGGATGGACTAGTTATATTTTTAGCAATTCATCTACTTGAGATCGTGAATAAAAATTAATTAAAGCCTATTTTGTGCACCTTGTACAAAGTAGGCTATTTTTTTTGTGAACCTTTGACATTGTTTTAAAACGTTTAAATGTTTACAATTTAATCAATGAAACCGATTACAAATAGTTGGAGGTAATACTAATGGCAGAATTAAAATTAGATCACATTTATAAAATTTATGATAATAACGTAACAGCTGTAAAAGATTTTAATCTTCACATTGAAGACAAAGAATTTATCGTATTCGTTGGTCCTTCTGGATGCGGTAAATCAACAACACTTCGAATGATTGCTGGCTTAGAGGATATTTCAAAAGGTGACTTCTTTATTGACGGAAAGCGTGTAAATGATGTTCAACCAAAAGATCGTGACATCGCAATGGTATTCCAAAACTACGCACTATACCCACATATGACTGTATATGATAACATGGCTTTCGGATTAAAATTACGTAAGTTTGACAAAGCAGAAATTGATCGTCGTGTAAAAGATGCTGCACGTATTTTAGGTCTTGAGGAATATTTAAACCGTAAACCAAAAGCTTTATCTGGTGGACAACGTCAACGTGTAGCTCTTGGTCGTGCAATTGTACGTGATGCAAAAGTATTCTTAATGGATGAGCCATTATCAAACTTAGATGCAAAATTGCGTGTTGCAATGCGTTCTGAGATTTCAAAATTACATCAACGTCTTCAAACGACAACTATTTATGTAACACACGATCAAACAGAAGCAATGACAATGGCTACACGTTTAGTAGTCATGAAAGATGGTATTATTCAACAAGTAGGTACACCAAAGGAAGTTTATGATCGCCCAGAAAACGTATTCGTTGGTGGATTTATTGGTTCACCTGCAATGAACTTTGTTTCTGGTAAGGTTGAAGATGGTCATTTTAACTTTGGCAGCAAAAAAGTTGCTATACCTGAAGGAAAAATGAAAACATTACGAGATAATGGATATGTTGGAAAAGAAGTTATTTTAGGTGTACGTCCTGAAGATTTACATGACGAACCAGTATTTATCGAAGCATCTCAAGGTACAGTTCTTGATTTAAAAATTGAAGTAGCTGAGCTTTTAGGAGCAGAATCAATGCTTTATACTAACTTTGAAGGTAATACATTAGTAGCACGATTAGATGCACGTTCAACATTTACACATGGTCAAGTAATTAAATTAGCAGTAGATATGAACAAAGTTCATTTCTTTGATAAAGAAACAGAATCTCGTATTCGATAATTCTATAATGAATTAAACATAAAATAACGCGGTACCATTTTAATTGGTACTGCGTTATTTTATTTTCTCAATAATTTTAAGATAACCTTCGTTACAATCCGGACAATTAAACATATGTGTACAATACTGATTTGAATTATGCTCAGTTAATCCGTCAGCTTTTGCTGAAATGTCATAATCTAAATATGGACTATATTTATCTTCGTAATCAACAGCTCTGCCTTTATCTTCACAATGATTTTCACAAATAGGACATTTTAGTTTATAATGCTCAATTCCATTGCACAGTGGACAAATACCATCCATAAAAATCTCACTCCAATTTCATTTATCTTCATTAAGAAAGGATGGAGATTAATCTCCATCCCTTATTAGCCATAGTTATTATTTTGTATAACCACCTAAGCTTTGTTCAGCCATTTGAACTAAACGTTTAGTAATCTCACCACCTACAGAACCGTTAGCACGAGCTGTAGTATCAGGACCTAAGTTTACTCCAAACTCAGAAGCGATTTCATACTTCATTGCATCTAATGCTGATTGAGCACCAGCTACTACTAAGTTGTTGCTGCTATTGTTGTTTGCCATGTTGTCTCACCTCCTTAAGTAGTGTAATGATAGTATGACTCTAATCGATTAACATATGTATGTTTAGCTAATGTAAATTTTGGAAAAAACATTTTAATTTGATTTTCCGAACTTTTCACATAAAAAAAGCACTAGATCAAGATCTAGTACTAGTTTTCTACACAACTTTATAAAATATTTTAACTTAAAATTACTGTATTAATTGTAAAAATTGTTTAGTTCTTGCATGTTTAGGATGCTCTAAAACATCACTAGGATGACCTTGTTCAACAATATAACCACCGTCCATAAAAATGACTTCATCCGCTACATCTCGAGCAAATTTCATTTCATGTGTAACGACAATCATTGTCATTCCCTCTTCTGCTAACTCCTTCATTACCTTTAGAACTTCTTGTACAAGCTCTGGATCTAATGCTGAAGTTGGTTCATCAAATAAAATGACTGTTGGTTCTAAGGCTAACGCTCTAGCAATCCCCACACGCTGTTGCTGACCACCTGAAAGTTGATGTGGTAATAAATTTATTTTCTCTTCTAATCCTACTTTTGTAAGTAGATCAATTGCTTTTTGTTTCGCAACATCTTTTTTTATTTTTTGTACAGTTACTAAACCTTCCATTACATTTTCTAACGCTGTTAAGTGAGGAAATAAATGGTGTTGTTGAAAAACCATACCTGTTTTACTTCTTAAAGAAATAATTTCTTTTTTCGTAACTTTATTAGAAAAATCTAATGTCTGTTCATCAATTGTTATCTTACCATCTGTTGGATGCTCCAAAACATTAATACATCTTAAAAATGTAGTTTTCCCAGAACCAGAAGGGCCGATAATAGCAGTAACAGTACCTTTTTCTACATTTAAGCTAACATCTTTTAATACTTCTAATTCACCAAAACTTTTTTTAATATTTTCTAATTTTATCATATGTTCTTCCTCCATTACTTAGCAACATAACGTTCAACTCGAGCTTCTAATCGACCTTGAATGACTGAAAGGAAGAAGCAAATTATCCAATAGATGAATGCAGCCTCTATATAAACAACTAAAAATTTATAATTCGTTGCAGCTATTTCCTGAGCTGTTCTAAACATTTCAGTTACTAAAATTAATGAAGCCAAAGAAGTGTCTTTTACTAAACTAATAAAAGTATTTGATAACGGCGGTAAAGAAACTCTAGCCGCTTGAGGAATAATAATTCGTTTTAATGTTTGATTATATGTCATGCCGATTGAATAAGCAGCTTCCCATTGGCCCTTATCAATCGACTGGATTGATCCTCTAATAATTTCTGATGCGTAAGCACCAACACTTAATGAAAAACCAATAATAGCAGAAATATAAGGTGATATTGTTACATGTATTGAAGGTAAACCATAAAAAATAATAAATAATTGTACTAAAAGAGGTGTCCCTCTAATGATTGAAACATAAAATTTTGCTATTCCATTTAAGAATTTATTACCTGACAGACGGAAAAGTGCGGTAATAAATGCTAATACAATACCTACTACAAATGTAATAATTGTTAATGGAATAGTACCTATTAAAGCAGTTTTAACCATTGGAAGGAAAGAATCCTTCGCAATGGTTAAATTGTCACTCCACTCTGGGCTGAGTATATTATTTAAGTCCATCTTTACCGAACCATTTTTGTACTATTTCATCATACTTCCCGTCTTTTTTCATATCTGCAAGTGCTTTGTTCACTGCTTTTACTAATGAATCATCATCTTTACGGAACATAAATCCACTGTTAGAAGCATCATTTTCTAAAGCTGCAATTTTAACTTTATTGTCGCCAGTTTCATTTAAATAGTTTTGAATTGATAATTTATCGTTGATTGTAACATCAGCACGGCCAGTTTCAATTAATTGAATTGCTTGGCTAAAACCTTCTACCCCAATTAATTTAGCTCCATATTTCTTAGCTAAGTCACCATAATTACTTGTTAAAGATTGAGCAGCATTTAAGCCTTTAATTCCATCAAAGGAGTTAACTTTTGAATCAGATTTTACAACTAATGCACCTGATGAAGTGATATATGGATCAGAGAAATAATATTTTTTCTCACGATCTGGTCTAATACCGACTTCATTTGCAATGATGTCAAAACGTTTTGCATCTAAACCTGCAAACATTGCATCCCATTGAGTTTCAAAATATTTTGGTTTTACTCCTAAACGTTTTGCAACTTCATTTGCTAAATCAACATCAAAACCTGTTAATTTACCAGATTTATCATGGAACGTGAAAGGTGCATATGTACCTTCAGTACCAATATTTAACTCTCCGCTATCCTTCACTTGAGTTAATAAATCTTTTCCTTTTGCAGTTTCTTCTTTTTTATTTGTATTGCAGCCTGCCATAACACCTGCTGCTAAAAATAACGAACCTAATGTTAAACCAATTTTCTTAATATTCATTTTATAATCTCCCTTAACCTTATCGGAATTGTTTGTTTTGAATTGTGTGTCTTAAATATATTGCATGTATTAAAAAATTACAACAAAAAAATCTTATATTTTTATTATTTTTCTTTTTGTCTTTTTAATTCTATTTTTATGATATAAAAAGAAATTTGGAAAAATCGGGCGTCTAAGTAAATAACAATTTACAAATAACCTAAATTTGCCAAAACAAAAAAATAAAAAACGATGTCAATAAAGTGTAATGTCATGTTGTTTTCCACTACGGGATGCTTACTTTCCGTGTGGCGGAATTCTTAAGCCTCCTCGTCACGTTCGTTCCTGTGGGATCCCAGCCTTCCCTCTAGGCCTTTTGGAAATTGATTCAAATAAACTTTTTCAATTAAATAACTATAAAAACAAAAGTTTTTGCTTCTTTTCGCGGTTTTACTTCCTTATGACCCCCTCATGAGGAACCATTTTACTTCTTTTCGCCTTTTTACTTCTTTTCGTCTTTTTACTTCCTCATGAACCTCTCATGAGGAACCTAACATCATCTTTTTGCTGATATTTTTACTACTTAAAATTAGATTCCAAAGAATAATAATTACCAAGATGTTTTTCATAGGTAAATACGTTGTATCAGGTTAAATAAATCTGGAACCCCCTTTTAGGTTCAAACTGCTTGATCAAGTTGAATTAAGTCCCAAACATAAAAAACTCGGCTCCTAAGAACCGAGTTTACTTTGTAAATTTTGTTGATTTATTTTTACAATTACACTTTGGATTCTTCTATTTTGAACTTCTTTAATTATGAAGGTTAAATTTTTATATTGAAGTAATTCTCCATTTTTTGGTATATGTTTAAAACTTTCAAATAACCATCCACCTAATGTTAAATATCTACTACTAGGCTTTTTTATGTTAAATCGATTAAAAAAACTCGATAAGTCAATCGCGGCTTGGAATTGGTACTCATTCTCATTTATTTGGAAAAAATCATCCTCTTGCTCGTCAAATTCATCTCTAATTTCGCCAACGAGTTCTTCTATTATGTCTTCAAGCGTAACGATACCGGAAGTTCCTCCAAATTCATCCATAACAATTGCTAGATGTGCATTTTGTTTTTGAAGCATTTTTAGCACTGTAGAAATTTTCATGGTTTCCATTACAAAAATCGGCTCTCTAATCAGTTCATGAATATTAACTGTTTGTTTTTGTATTAGTTGGGTTAAAAATTCCCTTTCAGAAATCACACCAATTATATGATCAATATCCTGCTCATAAACTGGGATTCTAGAATACCGTTCTTGTAAAAATAAATTACATATATATTCCACAGATTCATTTATATCAATCGCTACCACATTTGTTCGGGGTGTTAAAATGTCATTTACTTTTTTTTCTTTAAAAGTGATTGTTCTTAAAAATAATTCATCTTCGTACAAGTTAAATTGTTCATCTTCAACAACATCAAATAAATAATTATGAGTTAAAAGATATTTTTCTTTTGACTCTACATTTTTTCGATCATAAGATTCCTTTAAAAAAAGTCGGTTAATAAAGTTTAAAAAATTTTTTATACCATTACCCGAGGGAGCATCTGACAAGCACTTCACACCCTTATAACAAATTTTTAATTTATTAACTATCGACAATCCTTTACAAATATTTAATTTATATGTATTCAATAAAGGTAAAATTATGCAAAAAAAAGCCTCTTACTTTAGAAAAATAGAGGGGGGAAAAATGAGGTATTGCACGAAACGATTAAAAAATAAGCTGATTGAAATAGTTAATAAAATAACTAGTAGAAGAATTAGAACTTCTGCTCAAATCAACCTTACAACCTTATTTTATAATAATATGAATTGAATTGGAGTTGTAAGTTGTTAACTTTTTGTGAATTATTGTACAAAGTATAACACTATAAGGTGTTAGTATTAATTTGTTTAAGAATCAAAAAAAGAAGGTATAAAGACTTATGCCTTTATCCTTCTTTTTCATTTTTATCTTTATGATTTTACTGCCTGAATAAACTCATTTTTTTTTATTTCAACTAATTTAACTTGGTGTGAATCTAATTCAACAACTTTGAATTCAAAGTCCTCAAATATGACAGATTCACCCTGCTTTATGTCGTGATTTTGAGTTAAAATCCACCCACCAATTGTATCAACATCGTCTTCCACAACATATAGACCAAATAAGTCATTAATTTCAGTAATTAATACTTTTCCGTCTACAATCTTATGTGATTCTGAAATATGTTGAACAGCTGGTTTTTCATCGTCATCATATTCGTCACGTATTTCCCCAACAATCTCCTCAAGAATATCTTCCATTGTTAATAATCCCGCTGTTCCACCATATTCATCATACAGAATTGCAAGTGGAATACGTTTCTTTTGCATTAACAATAATAAATCATGGATGGCGATTGTTTCAATTACCTGAATAACTGGGCGAGTAAAGTTTGCGAAATCGTATGTTTTTTCAACTTTTCCATCAAGATAACGAATAAAAAAGTCTTTTACATTTACCATACCTAAAATATCATCTTTATCTTCCCCAAAAACTGGGTAACGTGTATATTTTTCATTTTTAATTATTTCAATTTGTTCTTCAACTGGGTCTTCTGCATATAAACCGATAATTTCAGTACGAGGGACCATAATTTCTTTTGCAAGTCGGTTATCGAATTCAAAAATATTATTTAAATATTTATATTCAGCCTGATTAATTTCTCCGCTTTCAAAGCTTTCTGATAAAATAATTCTCAATTCTTCCTCAGTATGAACTTCTTCTGATTCAGATGCTGGCTTAACTCCAAATAATCCTGTAAAAAATCTTGCAGAACTATTTAATGCCCAAATAAATGGATAAGCTATTTTATAGAAAACAATAAGTGGAGTAGCAAGTATTAGTGTGATCGATTCAGCTTTTTGAATAGCAACCGTTTTAGGTGCTAGCTCACCAATTACAACGTGAATAAATGTCATAACTGAGAAAGCTAAAATAAACGAAATAGTTTTAGCGATTGTTCCGTTTAATCCAAGAAATTCTACGACTGGGTGTATAAGATGCTCAAATGTTGGCTCACCTAAAAAACCTAATCCTAAAGCTGTAACCGTAATACCTAATTGACAAGCTGATAAATATTCATCCAAACTCGTCGTAACCTTTTTAGCAGCTACTGCACCTCGCTTTTTTTCGGCTAATAGTTGATCAATTCTACTTGATCTAACTTTCACTATAGCAAATTCTGCTGCTACGAAAAAAGCTGTAAGTGCGATTAAAACTGCAATCATAAACAAGTTAACTATGTCCAATGACGAACTCGAGTATATTACTCGAGTATTCACCTCCTGAGAATTTCAATCTACAAAAATATAAAATTATTATTTTACTTACTTAATAGATTACCATAATTTAGTAAAACATACCTATTTTATAGCTTTAATAAATTGTTAAGTTTTAAAATTAATTTAGTCATTATTTTACAAAATGTTTCAATGTTTCAAATAACGGAAATGTATGATGTGACAATGAATCTACTAAAGCATTTTTTTCACAATCATTCATACCCGATATTACTGGTACTAATTGAGCTAATTTAGCTTCAAGCTCAATAATTTGATTTGATATTTGTTGAATTTGTTCAAAAACACAATTTTTTTGATTATAATTAGTTTGCAGTAAATCTTTTATCTCTTCTAAGGATATTCTCATTTTTTTACAATGTTCAATAAATCGGAGAGTCTCAATTGCCTCTGTGGAATAATATCGATAGTTTGATTCAGATCGTTTTGCTTCTAGTAACCCTAATTTTGTATAATAATCAATTGTTCTTTTTGAAACTTGAGCTATTTCAGCTAACTCACCAATGCGATACTCGATCCCAAGTGACAACCCTCCCCATTTTAAATAGTATTACTATTATATAATTTAGAAAGTATACAGTCAAACGTTACAGTTCTACATAAATTTCGTCTTCAAAGTAAATACGAATTAAATAATTAAGAGTTTTAGTGTAATCTTAGTTGTTTTTTTAGAAGTTGATGTGTTGATTTCCTCTCCAGGATGCTCGCTTTCCATGGGGCGAGACCTGAGCCTCCTAGTTCCTGCGGGGTCTTTAGCCTTCCCGCATTTCTCACAGGAGTCGAGCACCTTACGTTCCAATAGCCATCAATTTGTCCAATTGCAAACGGAATACCTATATCTTTAGTAATTTTTTCATTTGTAGTTGTTTAGTTCAAACTCTTTTATTGATATTAAGCAGATTTTTATCAAATTATTATTCCAATAAGAGGACTATTTGCTAAATCCATTTGAAAGTATCTACTAATATTTCCAGTCCATAATACCTTAACTGGTATGGGTAATTTTTTATTTTATTTGCGTTTCACTGGATTTTAATTGTAGTTTTGCTAATTTTATTTGCGATTCTCAGATTTTAATTGCACTCTCCTGTTGTTCTGTAGCTTTTCTATAAAAAAGAGGGTCCCCCATAAAACTTATGGGATACCCTCTATATTTTTAAACTTTTCATTCTCTAAAATCAAATAGGCTAAGGAAAATATCCGTAATCTCAGGATCAAATTGGGTTCCTTTATTCTTTTCTATTTCCTTTAAGCAGTCTTCTAAAGACATCCCCTTACGATATAATCGATTTGAGATCATCGCATCATAGCTATCGGCTATTGCTACTATTCTAGCAATTAAAGGAATTTGATTACCCTTTAGTCCTTTTGGATATCCTTTTCCATCGTATCGTTCATGATGGTATAAAACGATATCAAGGATGCCATTTTCATTAAAAATAGCAATATGCTTAATAATGTCATATCCAATCACAGGATGTTTTTTAATTGTATTGTATTCATCATCAGTCAATTTCTCATGCTTCAGTAAAATATGCTCCGGAATACCAATTTTACCAATATCTTGTAATAGGCCCCCTTGATGGATGACTGCACATAGATTTTTAGATAAATTCATTTCCTTTGCAATTTTATAAGCAATATTGGCAACACATTCTGAGTGATGTGCAGTGTAGTTGTCTCTGGAATCTAACGCCTTTGAAAGAGCTAATATTAACTCGATCGATCCAGTTTTAACTCTCTGATATTGTTTCATTAAGCCTACTGATATGTAAGTGATTAGGTAATATGTAATTAGATAGCTAATAATATGCCCTGCCTGGGGAACTAAATAGTATCTAGAAAGTACTATTATTGTAGAAACTAAAATGATAAACCAATTAGAACAGTTGTAAAAACCAAGTCCAAATAATACAGTATCAAGCATGTACAGTAGGTAAAAACTATCACTTTTTTTAGAACAAATTAAATTAAATAATACACTCACCGCAAAAGAAATGTAAAAAGCATAACGAAAATAAACTGGTTTGTTAAACCATTTAGAAAACATTTAAACTCCCTTAAAAACAAGATAATCATTAAAATTTCCATTATCTTCTAAAACTATGCATTTTTATTTTTCAATCATATTGTTAACCAACTTAATTTTTGAATTTTATTCATATAAATTTACTTTTTTAAATACTACACTCAATAATATTCCCTCTTCATTAATTTGAAAATTAATTTTTTTTGTGAAATTTTTATTAATTTATTTCATCTTTTATTGACCAACTTATATGAGTAGTTTAAAGTTAGAATATTAAAAAAATACCTAGTGAGGATGATTTTTATGGAACGCGTTTTTAATTTCTCTGCAGGCCCATCTGTCTTGCCTGTTCCAGTATTGGAAAAGGTACAAAAAGAACTTGTTTCTTACGGTACTTCTGGAATGTCAGTTATGGAAATGAGTCATCGTTCGGCTGAGTTTGAAGGAATTATTAAGAAATGTGAAAGTTTATTACGTGAACTTTTAGAAATTCCATCAAATTATAAAGTGTTATTTTTACAAGGTGGAGCATCAACTCAGTTTTCAATGATTCCATTAAACTTATTAAGAAAGCATAAAAAAGCTGCTTATATTAATACAGGAACTTGGTCAAAGAAAGCAATCTCTGAGGCAAAAAAATATGTAGATGTTGATGTTATCGCTTCATCTGAGGATGAAAATTTTTCATATATTCCTAATTTAGAAGATTTAGCCCTTTTTGAACCATACGATTATTTACATATTACAACGAATAACACAATTGAGGGGACAAAATACTCTACTTACCCTAAAACAAATTCTCCATTAGTTGCAGACTTTTCTTCAAATATTCTTTCTGAACCAATTGATGTCTCACAATTCGGTTTAATTTATGCTGGAGCTCAAAAAAACATCGGTCCAGCAGGGTTAACAATTGTCATTATTAGAGATGATCTTATTGGAAATGCCGATAAAAATTGCCCGACAATGCTCGACTACAAAACACATGTAGAAGCTTCTTCACTTTATAATACACCTCCTACTTTCAGCATTTATGTAGCGATGCTAGTTTTAGAATGGATTAAAGAATCAGGTGGTTTAAATTGTATTTATCAAACTAATCTTTTAAAAGCTCAATTATTATATGATTTTATCGATCAATCTGACTTGTTCTCTTCACCAGTTAAAAAAGAGAATAGATCACTTATGAATATTCCATTCACATCAACTTCTGATGAATTAAATAAGCAATTTCTTGCTCAGGCAAATTCAGCTGGCTTGGTGAATCTTGAAGGTCATCGATCAGTTGGTGGAATGCGAGCTAGTATTTATAATGCAATGCCATTAGAAGGCGTTGAGAAATTAGTTCATTTTATGAGTCAATTTGAAAAGAAAATAGTAGAGGAGATTGTAAGATGATAAAAATTCAAACATTAAATAATATTTCTGAGCACGGAATGAAAGAATTTCCTTTGGAAAACTATACTATTAACAATCAATTAAATGAACCGGATGGAATTCTTTTAAGAAGCCATAGTATGCATGAAATGAGGATACCAAGCAGTCTTAAAGCAATCGCAAGGGCTGGCGCTGGTGTCAATAATATTCCAATTGATGAGTGTACTTCAAGAGGTATTGTTGTATTTAATACGCCTGGTGCAAATGCAAATGCAGTTAAAGAACTAGTTCTGACAAGTTTATTCCTTTCTTCACGACGAATTATTGAAGGAATTGAGTGGACTCGTTCATTATTTGGTGAAGAAAATGTTTCTAAAATTGTCGAAGCTGGTAAAAAAGAATTTGCAGGAGCAGAGATCGCAGGAAAGAAATTAGGTATTATTGGTTTAGGAGCAATTGGTGCACTCGTAGCAAATGATGCGCTTGCGTTGGATATGGAAGTATATGGTTATGACCCTTATATTTCAGTCGAAACTGCATGGCGATTATCTAGGAATGTGCAACGAATCGATAATTTAGAGCAGATTTTTTCAACATGCGATTATATAACAATCCATGTGCCTTTAACACCTGAAACAAAAGGATTTGTGAATGAAAAACTTTTATCAGGAATGAAAAAGGGAGCAAGATTACTTAATTTTTCCCGTTCTGAATTAGTAGATGATGTTGCGCTTGAATATGCGCTGAATAATGGGACTGTAGGAGTTTATGTGACAGATTTTCCAAATGAAAAAGTGATTGGCATGAAGAATGTCATTCCAATTCCTCATTTAGGAGCATCAACAACTGAATCAGAAGAAAACTGTGCCCGAATGGCAGCAAAACAATTAAAAAATTATTTGGAAACAGGTAATATTAAAAACTCTGTTAATTTTCCAAATGTAGAATTACCTTATACAGGGAAAAAACGGATTACGATTGCACATAAAAATATTCCTAATATGGTCGGTCAAATTACAGGATTATTAGCAAAATATCAAGTAAATATTGCTGATATGCTTAACCGAAGTAAAGGTGCTTTTGCTTATACAATGATTGACCTTGATGAAACAATCAATGGTCCAGTTGAACAGTTGTTAAAAGATATTGAGGGTGTTATTTCTGTAAGAATTATCTAACCCTCAGACTGCCCGTAAACGCTCGCTTTCTTCGTTGCTTCGCCAGTCTGCGGTGATTTTTAATTAATACAATGAAGCGGTAGGATCATTAAGAGTCCTACCGCTTTTTATTTATTTTTTATTCAAAACAATTTTCAATAATTGTCGCAACGCCTTCTCCGCCACCAATACATAAGGTTGCAAGGCCGTACTGTGTCTCTCTTCTCTTCATTTCATGAATCAATGTAACTAGTATTCTAGTTCCACTTGCACCAATTGGATGTCCGAGTGCAATCGAGCCTCCATTTACATTTACAATATTTTCGTCAAAACCGCATTCCTTCATAACAGAAAGCGATTGCACAGCAAATGCTTCGTTCGCTTCAATCAAGCCTATTTCACTTAATTCAATCGATGATTTTTCAATTGCTTTTTTAGCTGCAAATGCTGCTCCAATTCCCATTATACTCGGATCAACGCCTGCACTACTATTTGCATTTAATTTTACTAATGGTTTAATACCTAGTTCTCTTGCTTTACTTTCACTCATTAATACAACTGCTGCTGCGCCATCATTTATACCTGAGGCATTTGCTGCTGTAACTGTTCCATTTTTTTCGAAGGCTGGTCTCAAGGGTGAAATTTTCTCTACTGTAGCACCAAATTTTGGATATTCATCCTCTTTAAAAATGATTGGATCCTTTTTTCGTTGTGGAATTTCAATCGCAACAATTTCATCTTCAAATTTTCCGGCCTTCATTGCATTTTCGGCTTTTTGTTGACTATTTACCGCAAACTCATCTTGTTTTTCTCTAGAAACTTCATAACGAACTGCTAAGTTTTCAGCTGTGTTTCCCATGTGATAATCATTAAACGCACACCATAGTCCGTCTGCAATCATACTATCAACAATTTGTTGATTGCCCATTCTATATCCATCTCTTGCACCTTTAAGTAAATATGGTGCTTGACTCATATTTTCCATACCGCCAGCAACTATAATTTCAGCATCTCCTGCTATAATTGCTTGAGTCGCTAAATGAACTGATTTTAATCCAGAACCACAAACCTTATTGATTGTCATTGCTGAGACAGTATTTGGGAGTCCTGCCTTTAATGCTGATTGTCTTGCTGGATTTTGACCTAAACCAGCTTGAAGTACGTTCCCCATTATGACTTCATCAACCTGGCTTTCTTGAATACCCGCTCTATTTATCGCTTCTTTAATAACTTTAGCGCCTAATTCTACTGCACTTACATCTTTCAATGTACCACTGAAACTTCCGATTGCAGTTCTAACAGCACTAACAATTACAACGTTCTCACTCATTTTATTTCCCCCTTTTTATTTCATCCTATTAACCAAACGACATGAAATCTTTTAACTTTTTATGTTATAAGCTTTACATTTTTCATAAAAAGTTGACTTACTTATTTCTAATAATTTTGCAGCTTCAATTTTATTACCTTGAGATTCAATTAGGGCTCTCTTAATAGCTTCCTTTTCTGTCTCTTCAATCATTTCTTTTAACGATTTTAAGGAATTTTGATAGTTTAATTGAGATGCATTTTTTTCGAATTCGACTGTATTTTTTTGATTGGTTGGATTTTCATATAAATAAAGAGGTAATTGCTTTGGTGTAATCACTTTACCATTTAGGACATTTATGCATCTCTCAAGTACGTTTTCTAGTTCTCGAATATTTCCTGGCCAATGATGTGACTTAAGAATTTGAAAAACTTCATTTGAAATTTGAATTCCGTTTCGATGAAATTTCCTTTCGAGTTTTTTTATTAATGAATCTGCTATGAGAGGTAAATCATTTATCCTTGATCTAAGTGGAGGAATGTCTATTTTAATTACATTTAAACGGTAATACAAATCCTGACGAAATTCTTTTAATACTACCATCTTCTCAAGATTTCGATGCGTAGCGGCAATAACTCTTACATCAATGGAAATAGGAGAACTTCCACCAACTCTTTCAATCTCTCTTTCTTGAAGTACTCGCAGTAATTTACTTTGCATATGCAAAGACATATCACCAATCTCATCTAGGAAAATCGTTCCTCGGTTCGCAATCTCAAATTTTCCTTTTTTACCGCCTCTTTTTGCACCTGTAAAAGCACCTTCTTCATAACCAAAAAGCTCTGATTCTAGTAAATGCTCTGGAATTGAAGCACAATTTACTCTTACGAATGGAAAGTTTCTTCTTGGACTAGCATCGTGAATTGCATGTGCAAATAATTCCTTACCTGTACCAGATTCCCCAATAAGTAAGATTGCAGATGAACTTGCAGATACTTGTTCTGCCAAATTTTTTGCAGCATTAAAGACTGGAGTATCACCAATTATTTGATTGAAGCTATATTTACTATTTAATTCTTTCTCAAATTTTCTTTTATAATAGTTTAATTCTTCTACTAAAGGTTCTACTTTTTTAGAATACTCAATCCAATCTTGCGCATTTCGGAACATTACGGTTCCAACAGCACCTACTAATTCATCCCCTACATACAGCGGATAACGATTTGCTACCATTTCTGTATTTTTTATTGGATGAATCTCCGCTACTTCTGCCTGACCAGTTTTAGCGACTATATGCATTCTAGAGTTTTCAATTACATCTACTACAGGCATACCAATCACTTCATGAGCAGATCGACCAACAAACTCACAATACGATTCATTCATATACAAAACTTTTCCTTCTCGATTAACGACAACAATCCACTCAGTTGCAAGATTAATAATCTCGGAAATCCAATCAAAAGGAAGACTCTCTAACATACTATTCATACCATACCTCGCTTAAAGTAGTAGGGAACTAGAAAGGATAAGAGCAGGAATCTCCCCCTGCTCAAAACAAACCTTTCCTCTTATCCTACTGAACTGTATATCCTGCATCTATTACATTCGCTTGACCTGTAACCCCGCCAGTATATTCACTAGCAAGAAATACTGTATAATTTGCAATTTCTTTTACTGTAAGTAATCTTTTTTGAGGTACTAATGGATAAATTACTTCTTCAATTACACTTTCAATTGGCACATTTCTTGTTTTTGCTAAGTCGGCCAACTGGTTTTGAACTAAAGGTGTATCAACATAGCCTGGGCAAATTGCATTGACTGTAATACCATCAGTTGCACCTTCTAATGCAGCAACCTTTGTTAAACCAATAACGCCATGCTTCGCAGAATTATAAGCAGCTTTGCCAGCGAATCCTATTAACCCATTGATCGAAGCCATATTAATAATGCGACCATACTTTTGCTTTTTCATAATTGGAAATACATGTTTGATACTAATAAAAGGTGCAGTTAACATGACCTTAATAAGTAATTCGAATTTCTCAGTAGGGAAATCCTCAATTGATGACACGTATTGTAATCCAGCATTGTTTATTAAAATATGTAATTCACCAAATTGATCGATTACTTTATGAAACGTGTCAACTACTTGTTCTTCATTTGTAACATCACATGCATAACCGATTGCATTGAACCCTAGCTCTTGTAATGAAGTAGCTGACCTTTGAACATTTTCCTCATTTAAGTCGGTTAAGACAACTGTTGCTCCTTGCTCTGCAAAGGTTTTAGCAATTTCAAAACCAATTCCACTACCGGCACCAGTTATCAGTGCAACCTTCTCAGAAAGCATTTGCTGCATTTGTTTGCCTCCTTTTAAAGATTAGTTCACGTTATTTAATAACTTCGGACTAATTGTAAATGTAGCCTCAGTTTTTTCAGTAATTTCTTGAATCTTTGCTCCACCAACGCATTCTACTAAAACCATTCCATTTTCTGTAAAATCAAAAACTGCTAATTCAGTAATTAGTCTATGAACTACGCTTTTTCCAGTTAAAGGTAAAGTACATGCTTTTTTAACTTTGCTTTCTCCGTATTTATTTGCATGTTCCATCACTACGACGATTTTCTTCGCACCATTTACTAAGTCCATCGCACCGCCCATACCTTTTACCATTTTTCCTGGAATCATCCAGTTAGCAAGATCACCAGTTTCTGAGACTTCCATGCCACCTAAAATAGCTAAATCAATATGGCCTCCTCTAATCATCGCAAAAGATTCAGCACTATCAAAATAAGAAGCTCCTTTAGCCGCAGTTACTGTTTCTTTACCTGCGTTGATTAAGTCAGCATCTAGTTCAGTTTCTGTTGGGTATGGTCCAATACCTAGTAAACCATTTTCAGATTGTAGCATTACTTCAATTCCTTCTGGAAGATAGTTTGCTAATAAAGTAGGTAGTCCAATTCCAAGGTTTACATACATACCATCTTGAATTTCTTTAACCGCAGTTTGAATAATTAATTGACGAATATCTTTCATGTTATTAGCCTCCTATACTCCTGTAGTCATTCTACGTTCAATTCGTTTTTCGTATGTTTCACCGTGGAATACGTGTTGTACATAAATGCTTGGCGTATGAATTGCATCAGCATCAAGTTCTCCAACTTCTACTACTTCTTCGACTTCGGCAATTGTGATTTTTCCAGCCATCGCTGCAAGTGGATTAAAGTTACGAGCAGTTTTTCTAAAAATTAGATTCCCTTGCTTATCAGCTTTCCACGCTTTAACAAATGCAAAGTCTCCTACGATTCCTTCTTCTAATAAATAAGTTCTTCCATTAAATACTTTATGTTCTTTTCCTTCTGCGATTGGTGTACCTACACCTGTTGCTGTGTAGAATCCTGGGATTCCAGCACCGCCTGCACGAATACGTTCAGCTAAAGTACCTTGAGGAACTAGCTCTACTTCAAGTTCTCCACTTAAGAACTGCTTTTCAAAAATTTTATTTTCTCCAACATATGAAGAAACCATCTTTTTAATTTGTTTATTTGCTAATAAAAGACCAAGACCCCAATCGTCTACTCCACAGTTATTACTTACGATCGTTAAATCCTTTGTCCCTTTATCTCGTAATGCTAAAATCATTTTTTCAGGAATACCGCAAAGACCAAAGCCACCAACAATAATCGTAGCTCCATCATGAATTTGTGAAACAACCTCTTCAACTGAAGTAATTACCTTATTCTTGCCCATTATTTTGCTCCCTTCAAAAGTAAGATTAGTAGTTTAACATTCTTAAACAAGTCCTGTAAGTTTAAATACTGCAATGATTAAGAATACTGCAACTGTTTTAATGATTGTTATTGCAAAAATATCTTTATATGACTGGCGATGTGTTAAACCAGTTACAGCTAATAATGTGATGACTGCACCATTATGAGGCAAGGTATCCATACCACCTGATGCCATCGAAATAACACGATGCATTACTTCCGGCGGAATATTGTATTTATTAATCGCCTCGATATATTTATCAGACATTGCACTAAGTGCAATCCCCATACCACCTGATGCAGAACCTGTAATACCTGCTAAAGTTGTAGTTGTCACAGCTCCATTTACTAATGGATCCGTAAATGTATGAGAGATTCCTTTACTTACCATCCCAAATCCAGGTAAAGCAGAGATTACTCCACCAAAACCATACTCAGCACCAGTATTCATAGAAGCAAGTAGTGCTCCACCAATGCTTGCATTCATACCTGTCTTTAGATTTGTACGCATATTCTTATAGCCATAAATCATCGCTGAAAGAATCCCAATAACTAAAGCACATTCAACTGACCAAATACCAACAACTGCAGGAATTTGAACAACCCCAAAAGCTTCTAGTCCAATCGATTTAAAGTCAAATCCATTTGGATACCATTTTGGGAATGAAACAACAAAAAATTTATTTGAAAATCCAACTAATAATAGCGGAACAAATGCTAAAATTTGTTTTAAAACTGGTGTAGGCGTATTGGTCGTTATTGAAGGAACTTCTGTTTGAGTTTCATTTGCAGCAGCTAGTTCTCCATTAAATCCTAAATAACCTTCCCCTGCTTTTTCTGCCTTCTTACGTCTTGATTCTAAGTACCAAAGTCCAACTGCAAGTACAAAAATAGCAGCTAAAATTCCTAAAAATGGTGCAGCATAAATATCTGTTTTGAAAAATGTAGTTGGAATAACATTTTGAATTTGCGGTGTACCTGGCAATGCATCCATCGTAAATGTAAATGCACCAAGTGCGATTGTTCCAGGAATTAATCGTTTTGGAATATTCCCTTCACGGAATAAGTTTGCAGCAAATGGATAAATAGCAAATACAACAACAAACAAACTTACTCCACTATATGTTAAAATTGCGCCCATTAATACAATCGCTAATATCGCTCTTTTTGCTCCAACTAATTGAATAATTGTTTTCGCGATCGATTCAGCAATTCCAGACATTTCAACGACTTTACCAAAAATTGCTCCAAGTAAAAATACAGGAAAATATAGTTTTATGAAACCAACCATTTTTTCCATAAAAATATTACTAAAGAATGGAAGAATATAACTTGGCTCAGTTAAAAGTACTGCAAATAAAGCACAAATTGGTGCAAATAAAATAACAGAAAACCCACGATAAGCAACAAACATTAAAAGTCCTAATGCTAATAAAATAATTAAGATTTCCATAATAACCTCCTTGTTATCTTTACGTTTTGGCACATTTTGATAACGCTTTCATTCAAATTCATTTCGATTTAAATTCCACTATTTACTTGTATTTAGCTCCTTTCAAGGGATTGTCCTTCTGCTAATAAAACAAGCAAATAGTATGCCAAGTTATTATGAGTTTTTAGTAAAACCGTATTTAATATATTTGGGACTTTGTCTACACTATGAAAATTTATTTTATAATTCTAATAATATTAAGTTAATTTATAATTTTCAATCATTTTTAACAATTTTTTTCCGAAATTTCGGAATTTCACTTCAATAAAATTCCGAAAACCTGGAAATTCCAGAAATTCGGAATTTTATTCTTTGAACATTTTATGAATTTTTTATAGTGAACTATAATGATGAATTAATTTTTTCATCCAATCATGTACTTCTAAAAATTGAAACCCTTCTTTTTTAGCTTTCTCATTACTCAATGATTGATCGCTATAAGCATCAAATGGTGATTGATGTTCGATCGCACCATGAGCGTTAATAATAGCCTTTTTTCTAGTTTCCTTTTCACAAATGTTTATTATTTCTTTAAATGTTATTTCACCATTTGAACACGCATTAAAAGGACCACTTTTAATCGATTCATTTTCACCTAACCAAAGTAAAAACTCAGCGGTTTCATCAGAATCGATAAAGGTCATCTCTTTGTTTAAATCAGATAGTATTATTTCTTCATTTCTTGAAATTTTACTAACATGGAAGAGCAATCTCTTCGTATAATCATCCGGTCCCAATACGATCGGGAATCTAGCCGCATACACTGGGAAATTTGCTTCTTGATATAAAACAGCCTCACAAAGACGCTTTCCTTCCGCATAAGAATATTCATTATCATTGTTATATTCAATTGAATAATTAAAAGGATCAAAGTCATTTTCAACATGGTTTAATCCAGTATCATAGACCGCTAAAGATGAAGTGAAAATATATCTTCCAACATGATTCGTTAATAGTTTAATAATTTCCTTCGCTTCATTTGGGGTATAACAAATATTATCATAAACAAGGTCCCATTTATGAGTACTTAAACTAGTTAATGTTTCAGGATTTCGTCGATCGATTATAAATCTACTAACTCGATCTCCGAAGTCATCCTCTGTTAGTCCTCTTGTTGCGATTGAAACATCGTAACCTTTTTCGATTAATTTATGAACAAGTCGTTTTCCGAAAAACCTTGTACCACCTAACACTAAAACCTTTTTCATTTTTTAACCTCCAAACAAAAAAATACCCATATTAATAATTCGCCATAAAACTACAAATCACCTTTTTTATATATGAAACTTCCTTTACTAAGTTTGTTTTTCTAGTAGTCTATTTATGAGATTTGGACGAAAAAGAGAGCCTCATTCATAGAGGCTCTCCGTTTTTATTATTTGTTTAAAATGACTGTTTCAGTTGCAGCACTCACATTTCCTGCTGCATCTTTTGCTGTAACAGAGATGACCAATCCGATGTAATCGCCATAATTTTTATGAGGAATTTCTAAACTGAAGTTCCCATTTAGATCAGCTTGTACTTCTGTCACTACATTGTTGAATTTTATAGCAACCGTCGCATTTGCTTCGGTTCTACCTGTAATTTTTTGATCTTTTTTCGTAACTGTATTAATGATTGGTGCGTCTGGTGCTGTACGATCTAATACAACAATCGATGCTGTTTCACTTTGGTTTCCAGTTGCATCATTTGCACTTACTGTTAATACACTGTCTGCTTTTTGTGGTTTAATTTGAATATTGTAGTTTCCACTTGCATCAGTCTTTCCTGAACCAACTACAGTATTATTATTTTTCACAACAATATTGACATTTGCATTTGCTTTACCTGTGATTGTTGTATCATTATCATCAATTACATCAATAGTTGGTGTTAATAGTAAAGTTGCCATCTGAATAACGTTTGAATATCCTCCGTTAAGTGTACCATTCAAACCACCCATTACAACCAATCTAAAACGGTAGTACGTACTATCACTTAATCCTGTCACTTTCGCACTTGTAGAGCTAACTGTAATCGGAGTTTCCAGTTTTGCATCAGTCCAACTAAAGTTATCTGGCCACGTAATACCATCCTTGCTAGATTGTTGCTGAATTTTCACGCCGTTTACACCAGCAGGATCTACTGCTAACCAATTAAGTGTAGATGAGTTAGCATTTTTTGTATCAACTTTAAACGTGATTACATTACTGTAAACCTTAGCTTTATTGAAGATTTCTGTTGCATACAAATCCTTACCGTCAACTTTCATAACTAGTAGTGGTATAATCGCAGTATCTGGATTTGTTTTGCCGAAATTAGTAGCGACAAACTGCATGTCCTTACTATCAACAATACCGTCTTTATTTAAATCTTCGACCGGGTAGATTACACTATTTTGTTGACCTATTTTATCAGATACTAGCTTTGCATCAAGAACATCAATCACGCCGTCGCCGTTCACATCACCAGCTAGACCATTCGGTTGTCTGGATGTAGCTCCAATATAGCCGCTAAACGTACCGACACTGTCTCCCCATGGAGTCTGCGTATTCATTGTGATGGTCTGAACGCTCTTTAAGTGCCCTGGTGCTTCGATGATTACTTTGAATGGGTCTTTTGAAATCGGAATGTTTAAGATATTGACATACCCTTTCGAAGTAATCGTTCCTGGGTATTTAGAACCATCCGAAAGTAGTGCATATGCTTTTGCGTTTAGTTTTGTATAGTCAACCGTAAAGTTGTTCGCAAACGCTTGAAGTCTAACAAAAGATTGAACTGAATTATGCGTCGGAAGAACTTGGAAGCTGTTCACTCGACTAAACGCTGTAATGTTGGTCGGCTGCGTTTGACCATACTGCATCATGCTGAAGTTAGTCATTACATCATCCTCAACCATATTCCCATATAAAATCGAAGCCGGCCCTTGCGGGTCATCGTTCTTCACTTTTAAAGTTACCTTCAAAAATGGCATATTATCGCCGCTGAATCCTTTGAAGTCTTCTCCGCCGCTTAAATGTGCGCCCACATTGATCATGGTTTTGCTTCCATAAAGAGGGTCAGGCGTTCCAACAGGCGTATCCACATTTACCTTCACGCCATGATCATCAGCCCATTTTTGGAATTCCGGCGCTACCGTCACCCCTTGCAAATCGTACACATCTTTGAAGTACGTTGCATTATATGTCCCTGACATCATTTGCTGAACATTGTGTAAGTTCAGTGTCATCGTGACTGTATCATTCAAGGTCACTTTTTGTTTGTCATACGTCGGCACCATATACGGCGTGTCTTTTTTAACAAATGCATATTGATGGAAATCGTTGACAAGTTCCGCGTTTCCTGCTACATCCTCAGGGAAAAGTGTAACAACTGCCGGACCATTTTCAATGTCCGATTTTTCAATCCCGAATTTTGTATCTCCGTTTGCATCTGTAGGAAATGTAGAATCTGGATCGTCAATGCGATTATAGTAATAAAACAACGTGTTATCCGATTGGGTGATGCCTAGAGGAGCCAACTGAGCGGTTCCTTCATCATATAAGTTGGCATGAACCCAAAACGCATGATAGGTATTACCCTCTTGTTTTTCATCCGTAAAGTCCGAATCACTCAGCTCGTACACGCCTGGAGCATGGTCATTATAAGTCAATTTCGGCAATTGGTTGTCCACTATAAATAGCATCGACTTCTCATATGTTTTCGCATACATATTTGTCGTATCTGTTGCGCGTAATTTAATCGTGTACTGACCTTCTGGCAATGATGCTTTTGTGAACTGGCTTGTCAATTCTTTCGACGGATCTCCGATAAATGGATAGTAGTTACTAGCGTCAAAAGTTGGCATAACTAAAAACTGATCCGTTGGAGCTTTACTTGCACTAATCGGTGATGGAGAAGTGGCTCCAAGTGCGTTGCCGTTTTTATCGAAAATTACTGCCCATACATATGTCATCGGGCTGTTTAATGTGAAGCCGATTTTCCGTGCACTGCCGAGATTAAAAAATGAAGGGATGACCGGCTTTCTAGTAGTCGCGGCATTGCCGTCCATCTGCAAGTTGCTGAAGCCTTTTTCAACCGTACGAACAGCCAGTGGCATGCGATACGTTTCACTTGGATCATCATGATTAACAATGTTCAAATATCCTTCATATCGACCATAGTCTGCACTACTCGGTACGTTCACGGTTGCTGTAAAGCTCGTTGTTTCACCTGCTTTTACTGTTAGTGATGGTGAACTTGTTGTCACCGTAATGCCATTTTTAGTTGCATCACTTACTGCTGCATTTGGTTTTATGAAAGTTGCAGATATATCAAACGTTTTGTCAGAGTTTCCTCGGTTTTTTACTTTCACTGTTCGATTACTCGTATTGGCCGCACCGTCTTTTTTATACACTGCGCCAAATGTTAATGAACCTTTTTCATAATTCATATTTACAGTATTACCACTACTATCAATGTTTGCAGTTGTGTCTTGTGCTTTAAAGCTCACGTCACGTTTTACTGCTTTCACTACATTGACTAAACCAGCACCTTGTTCGTATACTGAGTAATCTCCGTCTAGATTTCCAGAAGTGTTCGACAACGCTGCTTTCACGTCAGCTGGTGTGTAGTCTGGATGTGCTTGTAAGATTAGCGCAGCAATACCTGCGACATGTGGTGTCGCCATCGATGTACCTGATATACGAGCATACGCGTTACTATAGTCTACTTTATTTGGGCTATGAACGAAATATGGATAAGTTGAGTATACCGATACACCTGGTGCAACAACATCTGGTTTAATGTCATATGTCGAAGTGACTGGACCTCTAGAACTAAAGCTTGCTAAGTGATTGCCCGCTGTATTCGTTGAACTAATATTTGTAAACGTGATCGTATTTGTATTCGATACACTACGTAAACGTTCACCATCAGCTTTTGTCATACGGAATGTTGGTATATACCCAACATCACTTGCTAAGTAATTATCAATGTCACCGTCAATATTGTTAGTCATGATCGCTGCAACCGCGCCTGCTTTCGCTGCGTTTGTTATTTTTTCAGCTAACGTGATTGTACCACGTGTAATAAGTGCAACTTTTCCAGTTAAATTGATCGGATTACCGTTTGCATCTTTAAAATCAGCTGCTTGTGCTAAACCAACATCCACGAATTGATATGTTTTACTCGCAAGATCTGATATGCGATCGTTATAACCTTTTCCAAGTAACTTGAAATTAGTAAATGTTTCATTGCCTACTTTTGCTGATGCAGTCGGGATACTTACCGGGAAATCACTTGCTCCAACTGTAATCGCAAGCGCCGATGCACCCGGCGTACCTAGTGAGCCTGCACCCGGACCTGAGTTTCCTGCTGCAATAACACATGTTACACCTGCAATAGTTGCGTTATTAATGGCCACAGCTTCTGCTGATAACGGATCATTAGCTGGTGCTCCAAGTGATAAGTTGATAACTTTCATACCATCTTGTACAGCTTTGTCAATCCCTCCAATAATCGCATCTTGAGCCCCTGTACCGTAAGGACCAAGTACACGATAATTATACAAGTTTACACCTGGTGCAACACCTTGTGCTGGTAAATCTACATTATTCTTACTTTGTGCTGCAATTGTTCCAGATACATGCGTCCCATGATATGTGATGTAATGTTCGTATGTCCCGTCAGGTTCGCCTGCTTTTTTCCAATCGTCAACTGTTGTTTCCATTGGATCCGCATCGTTGTCAACAAAATCCCATCCTTTAACTGTTGTTGGATCGATTTTGCTTGCATCTTCTCCACTTTTTGCACGGTAGCCTTTATATACGTCTGCTAAATCTGGGTGATTGTAGTCAATCCCTGTATCAATAACCCCTACATTTATTCCTTTTCCAGTAGTACCTTCTTTATGCAAATCTTCAATACCTGGTAATGGAATGTAATTTTCTGGTAAATTATTCTCACCTTGTTCACTTTGCGTGGAAGCTTTCAGTTCACTTGGGTCAAGCTTTACTATGTCATCGTTTAATACACGACTTACTACACCAGAATCAAATAATTTCTCTACTAAGTTACCTGGTAGTGTCATTGCCACCCCGTTTAATGCATGTGTGTATTCACGCGTAATTTGAGCGGTAGCCTCCCCAGCTTTGTCTGTTGTTTCATTAGACACTTCATTTGGTGCGATACTTAATGCAGAAACTGCATTTACTGAATTAGTTTTACTTGCACTATTATTTAACCCATTTACAAATGACTTGAATGTAGCATGTGACGATTTAACTGCGCTATTTTCTGCGCTTAGTGTCGTTTTTTCACCAGCCACTTCTTTTTGTAGCACACTTATTTTTGCTGGTTCTTGCGTAAATTCGACAATAACCTTGACCGGTTTTGAGCTTTTCGTATCAATCTTTGGCGAAATCTTTACATCACTTTCTGTTGATATTTTCTTTAAAGCGTCGATTTGATCAGATGATAAGTCTGGTGTGCTTGTTTTTTGTGTATGTGAACCGACGACAGTATTTTCTGTGCTAGTATTTGGTGTAGCTGCTAGTACATTAAATGGAATCATCGAGCCCACGACCAGAGCACTGATCGTTGTTTTAGCTAAACTTACTTTGAAGTTTCTTTTACTCACACTTTACTCCCCCATTTTTTGAAATTTTTTGACAATTTTCTATCTTTTTTTTATTTTAACGCTAGCAATCGTTATCGTAAATTGGGGGAATTTGACCAAATAAACTATAAAAAAATCAGATAATAGGTACAATTTGTAAAATTATTTTTTTAAAGCCCTATAAAACTTAATTTTCAAACATTTTTTATTTGGGGGAATTATCATTTTTTTGTCAAAAAAATTAAGAACGCAAAATAATTATTATAATTTTCTAATTTTATATTTTTATAATATTTTATCAAAAAAAATATTAAAAGAGTTTTTGTAATAAAAAAAGAAGATACAAATGCTGAATTGTTTCCTATAAAGTGAACACATAAAAAAAGAGACTGATGACCAGGACATAAAAATACCCGAATAATAGACTCTTATTTTAAGTGTCTATTATTCGGGTCTAAGACAACCCTTTTTTGTCATTTTGTGGATTTCAATCCCCCTCCAAACTAAGAAACTGTCCGTTTCGAAAGCTATAAATCTACTCTCTATTTTGTTTATAAAAGTCGAATTTCAGGTTACAAAGTATAAAAAAAACATGAAATATATTTATATCTCATGTTTAAGTCATTTTCTTATGACTTTATATACTTTTAATGACAATGTAATGAGTTTCAGGGCGTGCATTTAACCTAAGTGGTATAGTCGTTGTTCCATATCCATTACTTATTATTTGAGTTATCCCATTATACACATGCGTTTTACCTTTTTCATATGGACCATATCCGAAAATTCTTATTTGTCCTCCATGCGTATGACCACTTAATACAAGCGATACTCCATGTTCTTCCATTAAAAACTTCAAGATTCTTGGATTATGACTAACTAAAAGCTTAAATGCATCCTGTTTAACACCTTGAAAGGCAAGATCAATATCCACCTTCCCCGTTTTCAAATCATCTACCCCAATTAATGCCCATTCTCTTTGCAAATGGTTTAAGGTAACAGAAGCGTTCTTCAAAACAGTTACATTCCATTTATTAAAAATAGTCAGTAAATCCCTTTTTTCAATTTCTATATCATTATTACCCCAAACAAAGTAGACCTCACCAAGACTACTTAATTTTCGAATATTTTGTTCAATCCTTTCAAGAGGCACTCCTTTTTCTAATAGATCGCCACCAATAATGACAAGATCAACTTGATTAGACATCTTCTTAATAATAGAAGAATCTATTTTTCTTCTATGAATATCAGAAATAAAAAATATTCTAATTGGCTTTTCAAGAGTCGTATTCGAAAAAGAGAATTCGTGTTTTCGAACTATATTCATATGAGCTTCTGTAAACATATAGACTAATACCGTAATACCTATCAATATAAAAATGAAAAAAATATAAATCATATAGCCCTCCATTTCCAGCATTGACAAAATTAGCTATTCGTTGTGTGCTTCCTAAAAAGGACTTTTTCGTAAATTCTATTACTTAATTTCCTTAATAATTCTTGCCGGGTTACCTCCAACTACAACATTATTTGGAATATCTTTTGTAACAACGGCCCCAGATGCAATCACTACATTATGTCCAATTTTTACTCCTGGATTAATGATGGCTCTTCCACCAATCCAAACATTATCCCCAATCGTAACTGGTTTACCAAATTCCGCTCCACTAGCCCTTTCAACCGGATCAAGTGGATGTGTAGCCGTATAAATATGAACCCCAGGTGCCATAAAGCAATTTACGCCAATATGTACCGGGCAAACATCTAAAATGACACAATCAAAGTTTGCATAAAAATTTTCTCCTACATGAATATTGTGTCCATAATCACAACGAAAGGTAGGTTCAATATATATGCTTTCACCCGTCGAACCGAATAACTGCTTTAATACACTTTCCCTTTTAATACTTTCGGTTTCAAGCGTCAAATTAAACTCGCGCGTCAAACGCCTTGCATTAACTCTTTCCTCAACCAATTGAGGATCCCCCGCTAAATACATCTCACCATTAATCATTTTTTCCTTCTCACTCATCTAATCACCCTTCATCTATTTCTATTAAGCTTTTCTAAATTCCAAGTACTTGCTGCTTTTCTGGCCTTAATCTTTCCCTGCATTTCCTGCCTCTAATTTGTTAAAGTAGAATAATAAAATCTAACAAATATATTAAAAGAGGTATTTAATTAGATTTAACTATTTACTTGTCTTTTATTGGAGTATCACTCCCATTAATTATAGCACCTGGACCAGATAATATTTTTGTCATGGCTCAAAGTATTTCATACGGAAAAAAAGAAGGAATTGCAACGGCATTTGGCCAATGTTCTATAGTTACTATCCATACACTTGCTGCTTCAATTGAATTATCTACCATCTTATATAAATCAGATGTTGCTTTTTCCATTTTAAAATATTTAGGAGCTTTTTATTTACTGTACTTAGCTTACCAAGCCTTCTGTTCAAGTAGTATAGTGGGTTCATTTACGAAACTAAAGAAACACACTTTACCTGCTTTATATCGTCGTGGATTCTACGGTATGCCGTCCTCTGCAAATGATTATTTTAGGTTTGACTTTCATGGTATTACTCTTGTTGTATTTTCTATTATAGCTATATTTGCAGGAAACTTAGGAGAAAAACTGTTACAAAATGAGAAATCATCTAAAATTATCAATCTAGCACAAGGTACTATTTTTACAGGAATTGGTTTAAAATTATTTTTTATGAATCGATAAAATAAAAGTTCATTAATAGGTAAATGAACTGAAAAATGAGTACTGTGATTAGTACTCATTTTTAAATTTTTATAATATCTTCAACTCTCCAGCTTTAATTATACCCGCCTGTTTTAAGAATATGTACACGATATACGAAACAATCCCAGGTACTAATACGTATGTAACAATCATCGGTATAATAACGGCACTTCCATAAGTAGCTAATAAATTCATTGGTGCAACTAATGCACATAACCCTAAACCTGCGATTTCTTTTGGCGCTTCAATATGAAATAAGAATGCTGATACTGGTCCTGCTACGGCACTTGCAACTGCTGTCGGTATAAGTATTTTAATATTCCTAGTTACATTTGGTAGCTGTAATTTTGGCGTGATGATTAATAAACCAAGAATACTTCCCGGATCATTCTCTCTTGCAGAGATAACAGCTAAACCAACAAATTGCGCTGCGCATCCCGCTAATGCAGCTCCTCCAGCTATTCCATCTAAATTCAAAGCAATTGCTAATGCAGCAGAAGACGCTGGCGAAACAATTAAAATACCCCAAACGACTGCTAATACAATTGAAGCTATAATTGGCGAACCTTCTGTTGAACCTTTAATAAAATTCCCAACCGCTATTAAGATTGGAGAAATCCATTTTGATAAATATATTCCAATTAAACCTGAAATTAAGATCGCAAATAAAGGCACAACCATTAAATCAAGTTTTGTTTTACCTTGAACAGCTTTTCCAATCAGGATTGCAATTATAGCTGATAATAACGCTCCGACTGGTTCACCCATTTTAATGGTCATTGCCGTATCTACCATTAATAACGCTCCGGAACCGATTATTGCAGCGGCCATTGCAGAAAAAATGATTAGCGTACTCGAACCTAATAAAACGGCTATACCTGCACCAATGGCTGGTGCCATTAATAACTTAGTTGATAATCCGATCGTCATTAAAGATTCGAAATGAAAAATTTTCCCAATGCTTTCAAGTAAAGAACCAATACCGATCATGACGAAAACAGCATGTGCTATACCTTCTGATGCTTTAAATACCCTACTTTTTTCTTGCGTACTCATATCATACCTACCTTTTTTTAGTAACTACTTCTAGTATTTGCATAATGAATAGAAAATTATTAATAAATAGAAGCACAAAAAAGCGTCCAAAGAAATTGGACGCTCAGACTGTTGACAAACGCTCGCTTTCTTCGTTGCTTCGCCTGTTGAGCGGTGCTCATTACCGTCTAGGGTAACTCCGCTCCTCACCAGGCTTCGCGCCTCGAAAGACAAACGCTTGCAATCAGTCTGAAACTCAAGTTTTTTTTATTTTGTCTACATACTAAGCGTCCAAAGAAATTGGACGCTTTCAATAGGGAAATTACACCATATTCGTTGTAATGCTTAAACACTCTTCCGCTTTCATTATTTGTTTCCAAACTTCATTTGTAGAAGTTCCACCTTCACTAATTCTTGCTTCCATTACCGTTTTTGGATTTAATGTATGATAAATATCTTCTTCAAACACTTCATTAATCATCTTAAATTCCTCTAGATTTAATTCCCCAAGAAATTTATGATTCTCAATTGCATAAAGAACCGTTTTTCCAACGATTTCATGAGCTTGTCGGAATGGGATATTTTTTCGAACTAAGTAATCAGCAAGGTCAGTAGCGTTTGAATAATCATTTTTAACAGCTTCATACATACGATTTTCGTTTACTTTCATTGTATCGATAATTCCTGAAAGTAATTGTAATGCTCCGACAACAGTATAAACAGTATCAAACATACCTTCTTTATCTTCTTGCATGTCCTTGTTATATGCTAAAGGTAGTCCTTTTAAAACAGTTAATAACCCGATTAAACTGCCATAAACTCTTCCCGTTTTACCTCGAAGTAATTCTGGAACATCTGGATTTTTTTTCTGCGGCATGATACTAGAGCCGGTACAAAATGCATCGTCTAATTCAATAAACTGAAATTCTTGACTAGACCAAATGACAAACTCCTCTGATAGTCTAGAAATATGTGTCATAAGTAATGACGAATCAGAAAGGAACTCTACGATAAAATCACGATCGCTTACTGCATCTAAACTATTATGATAGATATCGCTAAAACCAAGTAACTCAGCAGTACGTTGACGGTTAATTGGAAATGTAGTTCCAGCTAATGCACCTGCACCTAATGGTGAAATATCCACTCGCTTTAAACTATCTTTGAATCTGCTTTTATCGCGCTCAAGCATCCAAAAATACGCAAGTAAATGATGTGCAAATGAAACAGGCTGTGCTCTTTGTAAGTGCGTATACCCAGGCATAATTGTATTTACATGCTTTTTTGCTTGAATAACGATTTTATTTTGAACTTCTTCAATAAAATCAATAATGGAAGACGTATTATTTTTTAAAAAAAGATGCATATCCGTTGCTACTTGATCATTTCGACTACGCCCTGTATGTAGTTTTCCACCTACAGGACCGATTTCTTCAATTAACAAGCTTTCGATATTCATATGAATATCTTCATTTTCAATACTGAATTGAACCTCATTTTTCTCAACTTTTTTTAATATTTTATTTAAACCTTCTATTATTAGTTCCGCTTCATCGATTTCAATTATGCCACATTCTCCAAGCATCGTTGCATGTGCGATACTACCCGCTATATCTTCTTTAGCCATTATTTGATCAAATTCAATTGATGCCGTAAATTCTTCTACTAATTGGTTTGTCTCCTTCGTAAAACGTCCGCCCCAAAGTTTTGACATAACTGCCTCCTTAATCCACTCTATATTTTATTTACTTAAAACTGTATTTTTCTGTGTAACTTCGCTATATACCTTTGTTGGTAATCCCCATAATTTAATAAAGCCTACCGCTGCATTATGATCAAATAAATCACCCTTTGAATAAGTTGCAAGCTCTTCATTATATAAACTAGTTTCCGATTTTCTACCGACTACTGTATGATTGCCTTTGAATAATTTCACACGAACAATACCACTTACTGTTTCTTGTGTTGTATTGACAAACGCATCTAAAGCACCCATTAAAGGTGAATACCACAATCCATCGTAAAGCATTTTTGAAAATTGTTGTTCAATACTTACCTTAAAATTTGTTACCTCACGAGGTAATGTAAGGAACTCTAATTCTTTATGAGCATTGATTAAGATTAGCGCTGCTGGATTTTCATATACTTCACGTGATTTTATGCCTACTAATCTATTTTCAATATGGTCTATTCTTCCAACACCGTGCTTTCCACCAATACCATTTAATTGTTCAATTAATTGAACTAGTTCAATAGGCTGGCCATTCAAACTTACAGGCACACCTTTTGAAAATTCAATTTCAATATATTCAGGAACATTCGGAGTATTTTCAATTGCATTCGTCCAATCAAAAGCTTCCTCCGGTGCTTCATTCCATGGATTCTCTAATACACCTGCTTCACAAGCTCTTCCCCAAATATTTGCATCAATTGAAAATGGATTATCTAGATCGACAGGAATTGGAACACCATTTTCATGTGCGTACTGAATTTCTTCATCACGAGTCATGCCCCATTCACGAACAGGCGCAACTACTTTAAGATTCGGATTCAAGGCCATTACTGAAACTTCAAAACGAACTTGATCATTTCCTTTTCCAGTACATCCATGTGCAACTGCAACTGCACCTTCTTGCTTTGCTACATCGACTAATAGTTTTGCGATTAAAGGTCTTGATAGAGCAGATGATAGTGGATACTTTCCTTCATATAATGCATTCGCTTTTAGGGCCGGGACAATATATTCATTTGCAAATAAGTCCTTTACATTGATCATATATGACTTAATTGCTCCTAAATTTAACGCCTTTTGACGAACCGCTTCAACATCTTTCCCTTCACCTAGATCTAGACAAAGTGCAATCACATCGTAGTTATATTTCTCCTGTAACCATTTAATACAAACTGATGTATCTAAACCACCTGAATATGCTAAAACAATTTTTTCATTTCCCATGTTATTACCCCCGATTAGATTTTTAAAATAGATTTTTAGAATTATAAATTACCCATTAATGCAACTAAGATCGCTTTTTGAGCGTGAAGTCGATTTTCCGCTTCATCAAATACGACCGAATGATTACCGTCAATTACTGAAGCTGTTACTTCTTCCCCTCTATGTGCAGGTAAGCAGTGCATGAATAAATAATCATCTTTTGCGTTTTCTAATAATTGATCATTTACTTGATACGGGCTAAAATCTTTTAAGCGAATTTCAGTCTCTTCCTCTTGCCCCATACTGGTCCAAACATCCGTTATTACAACATCAGCTCTACTTACACCATCTACAGGATTATTCACTACTTCAATAACACTTCCAGTTGTTTTTGCAACATGCTTCATCGATTGAAGTACAACTTTATTCGGCTCATACCCAACGGGACATGCAATTGTTAAATAAACACCAAGCTTAGCTGCACCTTCAATTAAAGAATGACAGATGTTATTATTTCCATCTCCTACATAAGCAATCTTCAAACCTTTTAATCTACCTTTATGCTCAAGAATTGTTAAGAAATCAGCCATAATTTGAGCAGGATGGTGCAAATCAGTTAATCCATTAATAACTGGAATTGACGAGTGTTCAGCAAACTCCTTCACCATCTCATGAGTATTTGCTCGAATCATGACCCCATCTACATAACGAGAAAATACTTTCGATGTATCATGAACAGTTTCGCCTCTACCAAGCTGTAAATCTTTACTGCTCATAAAGATTGCATGACCACCTAATTGCATCATGGCAATTTCAAATGAAAGTCTCGTTCTAGTAGAATTCTTTTCAAAAATCATCCCTAACACTTTGTTTTTTAAATAAGGATGTGCCTCTCCCGCCTTTTGCATATTTTTCATCTCTAAAGATTTTTCGAGTAAGAATAATAATTCACTTGATGAAAACTCACTTATCGAAAGAAAATTTTTCCCTTTAAAATCCGACCATTTTACAGAGCTAAAATTTCCTTTTGTAACATTCCCTTTTGTCTTTTGCATATAACCATTTTTCTTTACATGATTTTCTTTCAATACTTTGCTCATAAATCCATCCCCTTTTCCCCGAAGTTTAGATTCTTATATAATGAATTATTATACACAAATATAAATAATTATACAATTGGTTTTTTAGTTTTTTTTGGTAATTTTTTATGAATAATTTCAACGCACCACCAAAACCCTTATAAACATGCGTTTTATACTAGTCAATAAGATGAAAAAAAGGAGTAAAATAAAAAAAGATGAACTAACCAATCATATATAATGATAGGTTAATCCACCTTTTTTAATATTTATTCATTTACCAAGAAATGACTTTAACATCCAAAGCATCTTTTCAATCTCAGCAATCTTACCTAGAAATAAGTCCGCTGTTTCTTGATCATCACTTTCTTCTGCAATTGAGATTACATCACGTGATTCTTGTACAACTTTTTCATAGTCTTTAATTAGATCAGATACCATTTCTTCTGCAGAAAACGTATGATTACCTTCTTTAATCGTAGCCGTTTCTAAGTATTCACGAAGTGTAGCAATTGGTTTTGCACCAATTGTTAAAATACGTTCTCCTAAATCGTCTACCATTACTTTCGCATCGTCATAATACAATTCAAATTTTTCATGTAGAGTAAAGAAATTCGGTCCTTTTACATACCAATGATAGTTATGTAATTTTACATATAACACATTCCAATTCGCCAATTGTTGATTTAAAAGACTTTCTAAATTTGCCAACTTCATTCACACTCCAATTTCTTTGTTAACATACAAAGAAATTTTTCCCAAAAAGTGTGTAGTCTATTCTATTTTTCCCATGAATGTTCAATTGAAGTTCGAAATAGTTCGTTTAAGTTCTCAGTATTCACCTTGTTTGATTCAGTAATTCCCTTAACATACTCTTCAAAAAACTGAATGTTATTTTCAATAAAATCATTTAATACTTTTTTTCTAGGCTCTAAATCTAATTCTTCACCTTGCTTTTTTCGGGTTAATAACTGGTCTACTTCTACTAAAAATTCCTGATCTAACCCTTCTATCTCTAAAAGTTCATCAAACAAAATTGGAGGAATTTCATTATATTTTTGAATCCATATACAAGCTAAAATTGGTCTTAATACATAAAAATACTTTTTAATCTTGACTTCTTCACCTTGCAAATAATCACGGTAATTTCCTTTGGCCATATGGAGATAATGGTAAATACATGCCTTTTTAGAAAGAATTTCATTACCGATTTTTCTTAATTCTACTGAAATCGTTAAATCATCATGATAAACAATAGGAGAACTTAACCATTCTAATAGGGCCGGGTTTGATTTTGCAAAAAGATTAAGTGCCTTTTTTATGTCCCACCCACTAAAGTCGAGTAAATCATTGATTGGGTACTCAATTACATCACGTTTTTGGTCAATGCTTAAATACCAATCTTTGCGATGAACATAGACAAAACGCACATCATAATCACTGTCTTTAGATGGAAATCCCCACGCTCTACTACCGGACTCAACTGCAAATAGTATTTTTACGTCATGTTCGACTTCAATTTGTTTTAGTTTTTCTATAATGATTTCCTGCATAATAATCCCCCTTACAATTAGTGATTACGTGCTATAGTATAATTATTATAATCGATAGGATGTGGCTTAAGTGGAAAACTTTATTTATGTTTTAAAACCAGTTCGATCAACTTTTTTACATGATTCAACGGAAGAAGAACGAAATATTGTCTCAGAGCATTTCCATTATCTACAAAACTTAAATAAAGAAAAGACTGTATCTTTAGCAGGAAGAACCGAACAAGCTGAATTTGGTATTGTCATCTTAAAAACAGAAAGCATACAACATGCGGAAGAAATCATGCAAAATGATCCAGTTGTTAAAAAGAATGTAATGACTGCTGAATTATATCCATTTTTAATTGCTTTAAATTAAATACAAAAAGTGCATCGAAATTGACTATTATAGGCCATTCTCGATGCACTTTTTATTGTTAATTACTTAAAATTAAAAAATATATTTTCTAATTCTTTTAACGTAGTAGCTTTCTTAGCTACTTCAGACTTTTCTTGATAGAAACTAATATTACTAAAACGATGTAGTAATAAATAAGTCATTAATTCTTTTTGTAAGCCCTCATTTAATTTCGTATAGCCATAGCTCTCTAGAAAAATTTTATTTAGTCCTTCAAATGGATAAAACATAAACGCTATTGGCCCAAGCAAATCATATTTTGAGTTTCCTACAAAGCAATCAGCGAAATCAATTAAACCAGTAAACCTCCACATGCCATTAGTTTTATTCATGATTAAATTAAATGGTGTGTATTCTCCGGTTAATAATACGATTTGTTCTTTTCCTTGTAATGTTTTATCTTCTACATAGCTTGTTAATTGTGTAAATAATTCATTATTCATTCCGTTGTTTTTATGATGATTCTCTACTTGCTCTATTTGATTTGTCATAAATTGCTTCCAATGATCATAATCATCTTGTTTTGTTGAGATCGTTGCGTCATGGATTTCTCTTATTATTTTTCCTAAATCAAACGCAATTTGCTTTTTCTCCTCAAAATTCAGTTCATCAAAGACATCAATTAAAAGAGTCCCTTTTAGTTCACTCATGACTAAATAGCTCCAGCCCTCAAATTGACCAGTTGAAATTAATTTAGGAATATCTACAGATAGAGTTCGGCCGTTTAAAAACTCAAGAACCTGTTTCTCTTTTATGAACTCGTCATTCACATAAGGAGGATATAATTTAATGACAATTTCACCATCTATACTAAAAACAATATTTCCACCGTACGAAAATCGAGTAAGCTTCTCATAATCGATCTTTTCTAACTCACAAATTTTACGGATTTTACCTTCCCAAAAACAATTTTTCTCGCGCATTATTCTATATTTTTCTTTTGTTATTTTATAAAGATAGGTCATCCATACTACCTCAATTATTAAATTATTTTTTTATTAATTTTCCTTCTACGCAGAAAGATTTTGATTTAATACCGCTCTTTTTTTAATATTAAGGACAAATAAAGTAGCGACTAAACAAAAGATACCTGCTGCAATAAAGATTGATTGGTAGGCATTTAACCAAGAATAAACTAAACCTCCACCATATGCTGCTGCTCCAGCACCTAATTGATGGGCAGTATAAATCCATCCATAGATTACCCCTACCTTCTCTTTACCAAAATGGTCCGTCGCTAGTTTAATAGTTGGCGGAACTGTAGCAATCCAATCCATCCCATAGAATATGGCAAAAGCACTTAAATAAATGATTGAATTAGTAGATAAAGCAAAAGGTAGAATAAGTAGTGATAATCCTCTTAAACCATAATACCAAAATAACAACCAACGATTATCAAAGCGATCAGAAATATATCCGGATAAAGTCGTTCCGATAATATTAAATATTCCCATGAATGCTAAAATACTAGCAGCCGTCACCTCTTTATATCCATAATCGATACAAAGTGAGATAAAATGGGTCCCAATCAAACCACTAGTTGAAAAGCCACAAACGAAGAAGCTTGCCGCTAATAACCAAAAAACTTTTGATTTAGCACCTAATTTTAACCCATCAAAAGCTGCCTTCACTGGATTTACATTGTTCGCTTGCTTCTTATTACTTTTTTCAGCCCCTAAAGGTAAAACCCCAACGTCTGCTGGATCATTCTTCATAAAAATCCAAAGTAATACATAAATGAAAACACCAAAAGAAAATATGGTTAAAACGGCATTTCTCCATGAATAAAGTTCAACGATATATGCCATAAGCGGTAAGAAAACAAGTTGACCGGCTGCTGAACTAGAGGTTAAAAGCCCTAGTGCTAAACCACGCTTTTTTTCAAACCAGGTAGTTGCAACATACGCATTTAAAACCGTCAAAAATGCCCCTGCACTTAATCCAATAATGATTCCCCAAATGATAAATAAATGCCAAATTCGTGTCATAATGGTTGTTAGTAAAATTGCAGCTAATAATGTTCCCATACCTACTAACAATACTTTTCGTACACTAAACTTTTGATATAAGCCAGCAATAAAAGGACCAGAGAATCCAACAAGAGTTATACAAATTGCAAACGCACCAGAAATTGATGCTCTACTCCAACCAAATTCCTTTTCAAAAGGAATCATCATCACTCCAGACATCGTATTTGTTACTGCAGCAATAATGACGGATAAGAAAGTAACAATTAAAATAATCCAAGCATAATGTATTTTTCCGCTCTGCAATCAAACTCCTCCTTCATTAGTAGACCATGATTTTTCTCTCGTTTAATAACATTTTTTTCAGTTGATCTACACTATTAATAATTGCATTCGCTCCTGCATTAGTTAATTCCAATTCAGTTCCATATCCGTAAGTTATTCCAATTGAATCAATATTAGCGATTTTTGCACCTTTTATATCGTGAAATCGATCCCCAACCATTACGGAATCTTCCTTAGAAATTTCATTATTCTTTTCAAAAATATACTCAATAATCTCGCCTTTATCGATTCTTGTGCCGTCTAGTTCACTTCCAACAACTTGAAGAAAGAACTCATCGAGTTGGAAATGGCTCACTATTTTCCTTGCGAAAATAGTTGGTTTTGAAGTTGCTACATATAATCTTTTTTTCTCTTTTTGCAAATCGCTTAGAAGTTCACGTATCCCATCATATACATTATTTTCAATCATACCACTCTGTGAAAAGTAATCGCGATATAAACGAACTGCATTTAATAATTCTTCTTCATTAAATTGACAAATTTCAGAAAAAGATCGCTGAATAGGAGGTCTAATAAATTTTAAAAGCTGTGATTCTAATGGAATAGATTGATTCATTTTCTGTAATGCATACTTTACTGAGTTCAAAATCCCTACCCTTGGACCTGTCAGTATACCATCTAAATCGAATAGGATTGTATGGTAAGTCATTATTTTCTTCCGTTGCCAAAAACTTATAAAAATCAATAAATAATTATTATTTTTATAGATTTCGTTTATTTCCCTTTTCTACGTGTCAGATTTTGCCTAGTTAGGCTACTTTCGTTTGATATAACACTCCAAGGGCGTAAATTCGGATACAACGAATCCTACATATCAGTAGTGACGTATAGGTGTCAAATTACTAATTTATATCGTGACAAGTTGATCGCAGCGTTTAAATCTCGATCTATTTCATGACCGTATTCACATTTAAATAATCGGTCTGATAGTTTTAAATCATTTTTTTTATGTCCACAACTTGAACACGTTTTAGAAGATGGGAACCATTTATCAGCTTCAACAAATTCAATGCCATATTTTTCACATTTATATTGAATTTGGCGTTTGAATTTAAATAAACACTGCTTTGCAATTGATTTTGAAAGATGCCTATTCTTCATCATCCCTTTAATATTTAGAATTTCCATTACGATGCGATAAGGTTTGGTTTTCACGATCTCGCTCGTGGATTGATGAAGATGATTTAGTCTGATATTTGTCAACCTTCTATGGAGGTGCTGTATCTTCTTTTCGATTTTCAGTATGTTGCTTGTTTTGACGAAACGGTTTCCCTCCTTATTCATTTCATATTTACGAGATATTTGACGTTGTAACCTACGTAGGCGTTTCTCTGCCTTTTTAACAGTAATTGTTTTGTTAATATTTTTCTTCTTGATGCCGTCTGAACATACGGCTAATTGTTTTATCCCTACATCTATACCAAGTGAGACCTTTGTCAGTTCTACTATTGGTTTTGATTTTTCAACTCCAACAGAAAGATACCAGTATTTTCCATCATTACTAATTCTGGGATTATAGTATTTTTTATCTGATATTAATTCAGAAACTACAACCCAACCGACTTTTTCAATCAACACTTTCTTTCCTTTTACTTTCAACTTCACATTATCGTTATAAAAGGATGGTTTTGATTTTCTTTTACTTTTGAATCGTGGTTTATCTGCTAATCCTTTAAAGAACTTTTCATACGCATTACAAAGATCTTTTATAGCTTGTTTTGTAATATTATTCGATACTCCATACAACCACGAAAATTCATCAGTTTGTTTTAATACAGTTAATTCTTTTCTTAATATGCCATTAGAAATAAATTTCCCACCGTTTTTATAACTTTCTTCTTGTTTGGAAAACGCCCAGTTATAAGCCCATCTGGCAGTTCCCACTGATTTCCATAATTGTGTTTCTTGTTCTTTAGTTGGTCTTAATCTTACTCTTTTCGCAAGTATCAATGTTTCATTCACATTATTAAGAGTTTGTTCAGTTCCACAGATCGAATCAACTTTCAAATTACTCACCTCATGTATTCTATATAAACACAATGAGTGATTTGCATTTAGAACAAATTGTGATATTTTTATAAATTTTTATAAAGTTAAATTAACTGTTGTTAACCTTCATCTTTCTTTCTGCACAAAAAAGCGTTAGCATTTTTAGCTAACGCAAATTGATTCATTTAAATTTTCCATTCTTTTTTCAACATACTATAAACAGCTATATCATAATACTTTTCTCTAATTTGCTGTGCTTCTCTTTGGATACCTTCTTGTTTAAAATTTAAACGTTCAGGAATTGCCCTACTCTTACCATTTTCAACAGCTGCTCTAATCACAACTCGATTAAGATTAAGCTCATCATAACAATATGAAACTAAGCCTTCTACAGCACGAGTCATTATTCCCTTACCTTGTACATGTTCACTTAGCCAATAGCCTATTTCAGTTGTTTGATTCGACCAATCTATATAATGTAATCCTACCATACCTACTAGTTCATTTTTATAAAAGATGCCCGTTTCAAAACCATTATTATCTGCAAATTTTTGTAACCACATAGGTATAATCGATTTTTGATAATCCTCGATCAATGGAATATTTTCAGCCCAAATCAACCATTCTTTTAAGGAGTTTTGATTTTCCTTCAGTGCTTCTACTAATGTTGCTGCATATTTCGGTGTTAATAAATTGATTGATAAATCCTCACTAATTTGAACTTTAAACATGTCCATCTTCCTTTTTTACTAAGACATTAAATCTAATTAGCTAATTACATTTCTTCAGATTTAGGAGAAGTTTTGTAACCAAATCTAATTTCTGCTTTTATATTAATCTACTTTAATTCTATATCAACTGCTCTAAATCCTCTGACTTCAAAAAAATTCTTACCTACATTGTTAATCCATTGTTCACCAGACTTAAAATTCACATTTTATTAATTGTTTTTTAATATATTTTTGGAACAAGTTTCACAATCACTTGCCTAATCACTAGTTACATAGTATATTTTTTCACAAGGAATATTAAAAACTTCTAATTATTCCTTAAAAATAAATATCAAACATGAGGTAATTTCATGCAAAACTGGATTATTGAAACAATGGATACATTTGGCTATTTAGGTATCTTTTTATTAATTGCATTAGAAAACATATTTCCTCCAATTCCTTCCGAAGTAATTTTAACGTTTGGAGGGTTCATGACGACAGAATCTTCACTATCTAAAATAGGTGTTATTTTCTTTTCAACTTTAGGATCAGTAATTGGGGCAATCATACTTTTTTGGATTGGTACTTTACTAGATATAAAAACGTTAGAAAAAATCGTAGAACGCTGGGGGTATTTTTTACGTTTAACTAAAAAGGATGTCCATAAAGCGGACGAATGGTTTTCAAAATACGGTGTTTGGACTGTCTTTTTCTGTAGACTGATTCCATTAATTCGTAGTTTAATTTCTATCCCAGCTGGAATGGCACGTATGAATTTTTGGATCTTTTTGTTATTTACAACTTTAGGCTCATTAATATGGAATACAATTTTAGTTTTAGTTGGTGCATCAGTCGGTGCATCCTGGGAAAAGATTGTTGAGTATATGGATGTGTACTCAAGTATTATTTATGGAATTTTATCGATTGGATTGGTCATTTTTATCTTCCTTTTTATCAAAAAAAGAAAACGTTCTGCCTAAATAAGAAGAAAAAACTCAGACTATTTTCGTTTAGTCTGAGTTAGTGTGTAGACAAAGTTCTAAAAACCTGATGATCAGACTGATTGCAAGCGCTTGTCTTTCGAGGCGCGAAGCCTGGTGAGGAGCGGAGTTACCTTGGACGGTAATGAGCACCGCAGACAGGCGAAACAACGAAGAAAGCGAGCGTTTTCGGGCAGTCTGAGTTTTTTAGCTTTATTTTTGTCTAAGTATTCTCATCGAATTCAATACTGCCAATACAGTAACTCCAACATCTGAAATGACTGCTTCCCACATTGTAGCGATTCCGATTACACCTAGTAATAAGAAAAATCCTTTCACTGCTAAAGCAAAAAAGATGTTTTGCCATACAATTTGTCTTGTACGTTTAGCGATTTTAATTGCATCTACAATTTTTGAAGGTTCATCCGACATTAATACAACATCAGCAGCTTCGATCGCTGCATCGGAACCAATTCCTCCCATTGCAATACCTATATCTGCTTGTGCTAAAACTGGTGCATCATTAATACCGTCCCCAACAAAAGCAATCTTTTCTTTCGATGATTTTATCTTTTCAATCAATTCAAGCTTTTCTACTTTTTGATGTGGAAGTAGCTCTGAATATATATCATCTATTGCTAATTCCTTACCAATACTTTTCGCAACTAAGTTAGAATCACCGGTTAACATGACAGTCTTTTTAATTCCAACTTTTTTAAGCTCAAGTATCGCTTTTTTTGCATCATCTTTTAGTTGATCTGCAATGACAATTGATCCTATATAATGATTATTTTTTGCTAAATAAACTGTTGTGCCTACTTCTCTAGTTGGTTCATATAAAATTGAATGACTTTCCATTAGTCTTGAATTCCCTACTAACAGAGCATCTCCATTAATCGTAACGCTAATTCCATGTCCGGCAATTTCAGTATAGTTAGATAGCTTTGCTTCAACTATATCTTTACCATACTTTTGACGAATTGATAATGCGATTGGATGAGTAGAATAAAACTCTCCATAAGCAGCTAATTCCAATAGCTCTTCTTTCGAATGACTACGTGTAGGTATAATCGAGCTTACTTGGAATTGCCCTTTCGTCAATGTTCCTGTTTTATCAAACACAATATATTTCAAATCATTTAATGCTTCTAAATAATTACTTCCTTTTACTAATACTCCTGATTTTGATGCCGCTCCGATTCCTCCAAAAAATCCTAAAGGAATTGAAACAACTAGTGCACAAGGACATGAAATAACTAGGAAAATTAATGCTCGATATACCCAATCATATAGCGTTTCACCAGGAATAATAATTGGCGGGATGATTGCAATAATGGCTGCTGTGATTACAACTATAGGTGTATAGACCTTTGCAAATTTTGTAATAAAATTTTCTGTAGGAGCCTTTTTATTTGTTGCATTTTGAACAAGTTCTAATATTTTTGAAACTGTCGATTCATTAAACTCCTTCGTGACTTCGATTTCGAGTAAACCTTGAACATTTATAAATCCACTTAATACTTCATCTCCCTCAAATATTTCTCTTGGTAATGACTCACCTGTTAATGCAGAAGTATCAACACTTGAAAATCCACTTTTTACAATTCCGTCTAACGGAACCCTTTCCCCAGGTTTAACGATGATCATATCACCAATTTGAATCTTTTCAGGAGATACTTGTTCAGTTTTGTCACCATTTTTTAAATTAGCATAATCGGGACGTATATCCATTAATTTCGAAATCGAATTCCGTGAACGATTTACTGCAATGCTTTGGAACAATTCACCTAACTGATAAAATAGCATTACGGCAACAGCTTCAGGGTATTCTCCAATAATAAATGCACCAATTGTAGCTACTCCCATTAAAAAATTCTCATCAAACACTTGCCCTTTAAAAATATTACGAATCGCTTTTAGAACAACGTCAGCACCCGCTATTAAATAGGCAGCTATAAAAATAATCAATTGAAAGAGCATAGGTACATTAAGTAATTGAGCTAAGATTAATAAAACAGTACCGCTCCCTAATTTAACAATAAGTTTTTTTGTTTCAGCATTCATTCCCTGTTGCTTCTCTTGCCCAAGTTTTGAATCTATTTTTGAAACAGGATTAATATGCGGTTCTAATACACGAATCTTATCTTTAGCGCTCTCGATAACCGATTCTTTTTGTTCCTCACTCGTTGTAATTGTCATCGTTAATGTTGCAAAATTTACTGAACATGCATCAACGCCTTCAAGTGTGGAAACCCCTTTTTCAATCTTCATTGCACAATTAGCGCAATCAAGACCTTCTAATTTTAATTCACTATTTACTTGCCTTTGCCCCCTACTCAACAAACTCAACTCCTCTCTTTAAAAAACGTCTATATTAATCCTCTAAAATATGCTCTAGTGCTTGATTGAAAATTTGCGTAACATGATTATCTGCTAACGAATAATAAACTACTTTACCTTCTTTACGATTTTTTACTAAATGCGCCTGTTTTAATACACGTAACTGATGTGATATAGATGATTGAGTCATTTCTAATAAATAAGCTAGGTCACATACACACATCTCAGATTGACTAAGGGCATGTAATATTCTCGTTCTCGTCTTATCTCCAAGAACTTTAAAAAGTTCTGCTACTCCTGTCAGTGTTTCAATATTTAACATGTTTTCTTTTACTGAAAGAATTATATCCTCGTGCATAACCGTTTGTTGACAAGCTTCTTCACAAACTTCGTCAACTTTCTTCTTTTCTTCAATCATAACTGTCCTCCTATGAATACATGAACAATCATTCATATGTTTTCTTTATATATATTATATGAGTGATTGTTCATATGTGTCAAAATATTATTTGTAAAATTTAAAGGAATATCTCATATGATAAAGAACTGATTAGTAATGCATACAAAAGGAGAAAAATTAATGACTCTAATCGGATATCTTTTTTGGGTAATTTGCTTAGCAGCCGTAATATTTACCTTTTTAAACGAAAAAAAATTAGGAACAACTCCTCCTTATAAAACAGAGCATCAAGCATTATTTGAAGAAATAACGAAGATTGATCGAGCTTTAGTGCAGGAATAAACGTTATAAATAAAAAAGTCAGACAGTTACCGGAATTACTCAGTAACTGTCTGACTTTTAATTTTGTCCTATATCCTAACTCTGTTCTGTCGGCATAGGGGTATTTGTCGGCTTGGCATATCCTTCTTTGTATTTATTATCAATGACTTTTCGAATTTCTAAAGGCGTTTTTCCTTCTTGCTGTAATTTCGCTGATTCAACTGCAATTTCCATACAGTTGACACATGAAGTAGCATGGCTATCCCACACGATTGAACCATCTTCTTTTACTTCATGAATAAAGCAATCTAAATTACTTTTATGACCTACACTTTCACCACAACCACAATAACACGGAATATTTTTAAGTAAATCAGCTTGTTGTGCTGCCACCATATAAATTTGTTGAATCTGTTGTTCTTTATCACCTATAAACTTCGGCAAAGTTTCTTTATTAATTGTTTGTTCTCTAATATCACTTGTTTGAACATGTTCGGCATGATTTTCGTGTTTCTTCGTATCATTCGTTTCTACTTGGTGATTACTGCATCCTGTAAATAAAATTGAAATTGTTAAAGCTGAAAGTACATTATGAATTGTTTTTCGTTTCATCCTTTTCCTCCAATAAATGCACGTTAATCTTATTTTAATAATTATTGGAGTGGAAAACAAATTCTTTTAACTATGAATAAATAACTGAGTCAATCAGCATTTTCAATAAACTTGTAAATAAAAAGAAAAACCTAATCAAAAAACCAGCCCATGCAAACCGTCTATATTTTTCCCATCGTTCCTGATTATCATTACGTTTACAGATCCACATTAATATCCAAAATCCAAGTGGTAAAATTGGTATTTCAATACGGTACTGATTAAAATTCAAATTAATACTAAAGACAAATAAACCGATAAGAATTGCAATAATAGCCTTCCAAACTTCTGGTTTCACATCATTTGTTCTATAAATCCAAAATAGTAAAATGCCAAGAGTAATATAATTTACTAGCGTAATAATGATGCTAGAGACAAAATGATATTCATCAAAATGGATATTAACGTCCATTAGATTCTCCTTTTAGATAATTTGATGGTTTCTAATAATTATGACGGTCTTTACGATAATATTTAGTTAGTTCACCATTTTCTTCATTAATTGATTCTAAAATTAAATTAAATCCTTTTTTCTCAAGGATCTTTACTGAATTTATGTTTTTTGCTTCAACGGTAGCTATTATAAAATTTAACTTTCTAATGCCAAAACAATAATCTTCTATTAAACTAGCAATCTCAGAGCCATAACCATTTCCCCATTCTTCTTCAGCTAATCGGTAGCCTATTTCAAACTCATCCGCTTCATTTTTTATGACTGCACATGTTCCAATCAATTGATTAGTCTCATTTTTACAAACTGCCATCACTTCAAAATCAGCGTTTTTCTCCTTATCCATTTGAAGAATCTTTTTTAATTCATTTTCAGTTTCTTCTAATGTTTTTGGGCGATTTGTTATGTATCTCATTACATTCACATTAGATTGAAGCTTGTGTAAAAGCTCTAGGTCATCCATTTTAAGCATTCTTATATATAGTCTATTTGATTTCAAAATCATGGTTATCTCCCGTTTCCAGTGTGTAAACAAAGTACTAAAAACCTGATTTTCAGACTGAGTGACCGATCAAATTAACAAATACATGTTTTTTTCTTAACCCCAAGCTTTCCCCTAGCTTCGACCTTTTCAATATAATCAGTCGCTAAAGGTACCTTACAAGCCGTATCTCCTACGTCCACGTGGACTTTTCCAATCTTTTGTCCAACCATCATTGCTTCAACTGTAAGACTTGGAACAAAACTACCTACTGAAATTACAAACCCATTCATTGTATAACGAACTCTATTTTTTGAAGTATGTATATTATTTTCAATATAATTAAGCAATTCACGAACTTCTTCCTTATCAATCTCTTCATCTGGTGCAACTGATAAATAATGACTATACGTACTCCATCCACAATTTTCAATTAATTCATCATCTGACTTCAGCCATTCTCTAGCTAATTCGATTGCATACTGGCTTTCTGCTGCAACAGCACCTACAATACTTTCAGAAATCATATACCAATGAGCTTCTTTCGCCCAATTTTGAAGCTGCTCTTTCGTCATTAATTTCGGATTAATTGACAAACCCGCTAAATACATCGCATCTGAATTTCCTGTATGAAAAAGTGATAATGCTAATTCCTGATCCTTTTTAACATATTTAACAAGCTTTTTCATATCACCAATTTTAACCCCAAATAATGGTTCCTTGGCACCATGACGCAAAAAAGTTTTTTTCGTTTGCTCAGTTCCCATTTCCTCTAATGATTTCATAACTTCTTCTAGTGTCATCATCTTCTCCCCCTTAATAAAGGTTTGTTCCGTAACATCGTTGTCTAAAATGTATCCTATCATACATATCAAGGAAGGAAAGTATATAATGAACTATTTTTTTCTATTCATCATACTATTCAGTTTTACACTCTCATCCTGTTCAAATAATCAGATCGTGCATGAGGTTCATCTAAATAAATCAACAATTGCAGCTGCAAGAAACGAAGACTGGTCTTACACAGGAAAAACTGGACCAAAATATTGGAGTTCAATCAATAATAAATATGCACTATGTTCAAATGGAAAACAGCAATCACCAATTAATATTGATCAAGCTATTAAAAAAACACTACCTTTAGGTATAAACTACCATAATGATCTTTTTAAAATAGAAAGGTCGCAGTACACAGTAAAATTCATTCCGGTTAATCACTCCAACACTATTAATTTAAATGGAACAAACTATACATTACTACAATTTCATTTCCATACCCCAAGTGAGCATACAATAAATGGGAAACAAAGTGATTTAGAGATTCATTTTATAAATGAGAATAAAAATAAATCTATTATTACCATCGGGGTACTTGTTGATAGTGGAACATTGAATAAAGAATTCCAAAAAATCCTAAATATAAATCCTATGGATGAAGATCTTGGGGGAAAGATTGTAAAAATAAATTTGCAGTCCTTTATTCCGTATACAAGTAAAAAATTTTCATACACTGGCTCTTTTACAACTCCTCCTTGTACTGAAGGAATAAAATGGATTATCTTTAATAAATCTATACAATTTTCTGAAGAGCAGATCCATACTTATCAAAATTATTTTGTTCCAAATAGCCGTCCCGTTCAGCCATTAAACGGTAGGGATTTATTTGAATCTTGGTAAACATACAGGGTCATGAGTAAGTATCATTACTTGATTATGAAAATAACTTCCTCAAACCGGTTCATGAAGCACTATTAATGCTCGAATTCGAATATTATTTCCGCATAACTAGCTCATGAGGCACTATTGTTACTCGATTTCGAATATTACTTCCTCATAATATCCTGTACTTGAAATAAATATGATAATTCTTAATTAGCTACTAACTTCTTTTTTCAACAACATAAAAAAAGTTATCCTACTTAAAAGGATAACTTTTTTCAGAGTGTTGAAATATAAAATCGTCAATAGTGGAAACGAACTTTAAGTGAACATTTTATAATGATAAAATTAGCATTTTTTGATCTTTAAATGGTTTTAAATGTTAATATGTTTGAGCAATTTCAT